>DAOQAA010000035.1:0-20025 GCA_035353675.1 Methanoregula sp.
CTGCAACATCCACAGATTCTTACTATTTCTCTTCTTTGAGGTTTTCTACAGAGCATATTTTTCTTTTATTATGATAGAAAATTTCAAAAAGACAATCCTATATGCCATAAAAATATTAAGATTAATTAGCGATCATATCATGCTGAAAAATTTTCATGAATTCCGTGATCCAATTCATACATTTATAAAAATGGATTCAACGGAGAAAAAAGTATTAGAATCATTTCCTTTCCAAAGGCTTCGCTATATTAGGCAATTATCAACAACGTATTTGCTATATCCTGCAGCAAATCATTCTCGTTTTGAACATTCTCTTGGTGTTATGGAATTGGCCAGTCGTGTTTTTGATACAATTACTGATCCCGATAATTTGAATAAAGAAATTTCAGAATTAATTCCAGAGATTCGTAATGACGATGCAAAGAGATATTGGAGACGGGTTTTACGGATGGCAGCATTATGCCATGATATCGGGCATCTTCCATTCTCTCATGGAGCAGAGAGTGAATTGCTCCCAGAAGGGTGGGATCATGAACAGATTACAAAGGACTTGATTGTCAGTCCTGAAATGAAGGAAATTTGGTCTGCAATCAAACCCCCCCTTACTCCAAATGATATCGCAAAACTTGCAATCGGTCCAAAAAAATTGACTACCGAGCATTTTAGCGATTGGGAAGCTCTTTTGTCAGAAATCATTGTTGGAAACTCATTTGGGGTAGACCGTATGGATTACTTATTGAGAGATTCTCATCATATTGGTGTCGCATATGGTCAATTCGATCATTATCGTCTAATTGATACAATAAGAATACTCCCTTCCCCCCCAGAAGGACCGGATGAAACTGGAACCTCCAAAGAAACAACCCTTGGAATAGAACAAGGTGGATTACAATCTGCTGAATCATTGCTTCTTGCGAGATATTTCATGTTTTCACAGGTCTATTACCACCGTGTTAGAAGAATTTATGATATTCACCTTCGGGATTTTCTTAAAGAGTGGTTACCTGGAGGATATTTCCCAATCAATATCCATGACTTTCTAAGACTGACTGATAATGAAGTGTTATCTGCAATGTATAATGCATGTCTTGATGAAACAATACCTGGTCATGATTCAGCCAAAAGAATTATTGAACGCTCTCATTTCAAAAGGGTATATGAATATACTCCGGATAATAAAATTCCAAATGAAAAAATAAATCTAGATGCTCCTGGTGACATCTATAAAGCACTTAAAGAAGAATATGGTGAAGACAAGTTACGATTTGATCAGCAAAAACCTAAATCTGGAGCCAACGATTTTCCTGTTCTTCGAAGCGATGGGAGGGTTGTCTCAGCATTATCATTATCAGAATCCTTGAATCACATTCCCCCTGTTCGCGCAGAATTTATATTTGCTCATCCAGATATCAGCAATGAGGCAACCCAATGGGTGGAAAAAAATAAAAAGAGGTTTATTGAATTAAAAGGTGAACAGTAATGGAACGGTTAAAAAATATTGCAATCCTTTTGCAGTTAATTGATGCTCTTAAGGAAAATGGAAGCTGGTGTGGAGAAACACATGTACAAAAAGCGACATATTCGCTTCAGCAGCTCAAAAGCGTTCCATTGAATTTTAATTTCATCCTGTATAAACACGGTCCGTTTTCTTTCGATCTTAGAGATGAATTAACTGCAATGCGTGCAGATGGCCTTATTTCACTTCAGATCATGAATGAATCTTATGGTCCTCAACTAAGAATTACTGAACGCGGTCAAGCAATTCTAAAATTATTTGCCAAAACTAGTGAAGAGTATAGGAACAGTGTTCAATTCATAGGGTCAACACTCGGGAACAAAGGTGTTGTTGACTTGGAAAAACTTGCAACTGCGCTTTATGTAACAAATGATATGAAAATAAAGGGTACTGATGAACGTGTTCAAAAGATTGTACAGCTGAAACCCCATATAACACAAGAACAGGCTGAAAAAGCGGTGCATGACATTGACATGCTTATCAAATCGGCAAATACATAATCAAGATTATTCTTTACAGGACATCACCCAATATTTACCGGTCGCTGCTAGTATCCAGAGTAGTATTTCTGTTGTAACCTTTCGTTAAAGTTCTCTATTTATGCTTCACTTATGATCTCAAAAAATCAAAGGAGTGGTCACCCCCCACCTCCCCCACCACAAGGGTGGGGGTATACCCCCCTCTTGAAAAAAAGATGGAGGGGGGGTAGGGCCCCTCCCCCCGTCTCGTTGGTCGCGAAAACCCCCCGCTTTTTGCACGGGTATTTCTCATATTTCGCGTGGAACCCCCGTCGTGAACATAAGCTTTTCCGGATTTTTGGAAATGTAGGTTACCCCCTCCTTAGGGTCTGGAGGGGGAGGGGGTAGCCCCCCTGTTTGCCCAACGCATAGGGAGGGGGATGATCCCCTGCTGGGCCGGCAGGAGGGGTGGGGGTATGCCCCCTCCTTCAATCCCTTTGGTCGCGAACCCCCCCATTTCCAGCAGGCTCCTTTCCTGTATTTCGCGTGGAACTCCCGTCGTGAGCACGGGGCTTTTCCGGATTTTTGGAAATGTTGGTTACCCCCTCCTTAGGGTCTGGAGGGGGAGGGGGTAGCCCCCCTCCTGGAAAAAATTTGGAGGGGGGCAGGGGGCCTGACCACTGAAACTCACCACGCCTCTCCCCCCCACTCCTCATCTCATACTATCCCTTCCTCTCACCCCTCCTACGGCGGGTCCCGTTCCCAGCTCCCAAACCCCAATCGCAAGTGTTCAATGGCGATCTCATTGGCATGTGTATCCGGATTCGGGACTGCATTATACTCAGTCACCCAGCAGTCGGTGAGATGATAGGAATACTCAACATCCCCGTTCTCATCGCATACGTCAATTGTAAGCGGCCGCTTGTATTCCGGGAGAAGGGATCCTTTGCCCGTTGCCGGGCCATAACACCGTACCATACTGACCCACTGTTCAAACCCGATATCAAAACTGATCCCCCGTTCAAGGTTGATGAAAAACGGGGTATGCTGGCCTTCCGGCCCTATTGTCCGTCGAGGGCCGTCACTTTTTTGCAGGGCTGGCCCTGTCAGTTTCACCGGCAGTGGGGAGACCTCCGGGAAGCCGGCGACATACCGGCCCCTCCATTTCACCCGGAACCGGAAATTCCTGTACGGGTCGTCCGATAGGGACATGGGAATTCCTCGCTCGTTCCTTACCGCATGAGATAATGATTGTTACGTTTAATGCAAAAGTCGCTGGAGGAATGAAGGGAGACCTGGCATCTCCCATGTTTGGGTAGTTTAAACCGACATCGTATTTTTCTGGTTATTTTCGCACGACCCACGCACCCGGTATCCATGAGCGACACATGAGAAGTGAAGTACTCGTGCTTTATTGGCACAACAGAAAGTCCGGCTGCCACACCCCGGTCATAATCCCGGTTTACTGCAATCCAAAATGGAGGCCTGCGGGAAATTGAGCACGGACTGGCAAACTTGTGTATTGATATGAACCGTATGCAGAGCGGGAAGCCATTGTAAAGAAAGGAGAATAAAAAGGAAAAACTCTGGCGGGCACGTTTCAGGTTTTTCCCGTGAAGGAACAAGGCCAAAAAAGTATTTGGCCGGATACTGTCGATTATGATCCGGGAAGGCGAAGAGAATGCCTGAAGATACCATGACATTCCGGGATGACGGAAATCCGGGTCCGGTGGTTGCAGAAGCCGGTGAACCGGATATCCCGGTACTCGCCCGGCACCACCGGCTGATGTTTGAGGAGATCTGGGAAAAACGGGGGAACACCTCTCCTGAAGGGTGCATGCAGGCGATGGAGGAGCAGTATAAACAGAAGCTCCGCGATGGGTTCCGGGACGGAAGCTGTCATGCCTGGGTAGTGAGGAAGGACAGCCGTATTGTCGCGAGCGGTGCGTTAAGCGTCGTGCCGTATGTCCCCGTTCCCTACGATCCGGGTTTTTACATCGCCTTTGTCCACAGCATCTATACTGAAAAAGGGGGAGCGGCACCGGAAATATGCAGACCGGGTGATAAAAACAATATTACAATACTGCCGGGAACGGGGGATCTGCCGGGTTTACCTGTTTGCAAGCGAGGACGGCCGGCCCATATACGTGAACAACGGGTTTACACCGGTAGAGAATGCGATGCTTGCCGTGCTAAAATAGCCGGTGAGTGGAAATCTTTTTTTTTTCTTTTGGCATTCCCGGCAACATTTACGGCGGAAAAAAGTATTGGGTTTACCAGATGACCGGCCTCTCGCTCACGTTCCGGTACAGTGCGTCGCCGGGCTGGATCTCCGGGAACGCGTCGTAGAACTGCGGCACGTTAAAGAAGGCGCCGTTTACCCGGTATCTCCCGTTTGAATGGGGATCGGTATACACCTGGATTCGCAGTGCCTCCTCGCGGAAACTCCCCCGCCAGGTATGTGCAGCCGAATAGAAGAATTCCCGCTCTTTGCTCTTTTCAGTCAGTGCATCAGGTGACTGGCTCTCCTGCGCCTTCCACGCGTCATAGGCAATCGTTATCCCTCCGAAATCCGCGATGTTCTCGGCAAGCGTCAGGTTACCGTTGATGGAAAGCCCGGGAAGGACCTGGAAGTTGTTGTATTCCTGCACGAGCAGTTGTGTACTGTTGTCAAACCTCTGCTTGTCTTCCGGCGTCCACCAGTCTTTCAGGTTCCCGTCCTTGTCAAACTGTCCTCCCGCCGTGTCAAACCCGTGCGTCATCTCGTGGCCGATAACCCCGCCAAGAGCCCCGTAATTCTGTGCAGCATCCGCATCCGGGTCAAAGAAGGGCTCCTGGAGGATCGCTGCCGGGAACACTATCTCGTTCCTGTTCCAGTCATAGTAAGCGTTCACCATCTGCGGGCTCATGAACCAGATTGTGCGGTCAACCGGTTTTCCTACCTGTGAAAGACCAGAGGAACCGTGGATTAAATTATATGCCGATGCCGAACGGACATTTGCAGCATACGAATCGGACAGGGTGAGACCGGAATAGTCCGTCCATTTGTCCGGGTATGCGATCTTCTGTCCCATCGCCGCAAGTTTTTCGCGGGCGGCAGTCTTTGTGGAACTGCTCATCCAGGTCAGGTTTGCGATCCGGTTATCGAAAGCCTGCTTCATCGATGCAAACATATCTGATACCATCCCCCGGGTCCGGGGGTCCACGTATTGGGCAACATATTCCCTGCCCACGAGATCGCCAAGGATATCGCTCTCCGTGTGCACGACCCGTTTCCACCGGGGTTCCATCGCGGTAACGCCGTTGAGCGTCGTGCTGTAGAACGCGAAATGCTCCTTTTCAAACCCTTCGCCCAGGTACGGGGACATTTCGTTTATCAGCTCGTACCGCAGGTAGACTTTCCAGTCGTCAAGCGGCGCGGTCTTTAAGAGAGTGTCAAGCGCCTTTGCAAAACCGGGCTGGCGGACATTGACCTGGCTTACTGTCCCTTCTCCCGGAATGGATGCGAGTTTTTCCCACCCGGTTGCAGGATACTGCGCTTCCAGTTCGGAAAGGGTAAACAGGTTTGTGGTCTTTTCCGGGTTCATGTTGTCTTCGGCAGTGTTCTGGGCCTGCGCCAGGGTCTTTTCCATTGCATAGACCGTCTCTGCATCGGCCGCAGCCTGCCCGTCGGTTTCCCCGGCGAGCTTGAAAACGTTCGTGATATGGTTCCGGTAGGCGTCCTGGATCTCCCGGCTCTTTGTATCATTCCTTATGTAATAGTCACGGTCCGGAAGCCCGATCCCGCCCTGTTCGAGATACGGGATCATCTCGCTACTGTTCCGGGGATTGATATCGGCCACGTAGTAATATACCGGGTTGGACCCGTGTTCAAGAAGAATGATCGTGGCGTTGGTAAGGTCGCTTCCCGACTGGATTGCGTCAATCATCGCAAGGTCCCCGGAAAGCGGGGCAAGGCCATCCCGTTCGATTGTCACGTTGTCCATTCCCGCCCGGTAAAACTGCCCGATGAGGGTGATATTCCTGTCTGCCCCCGGGGTGGCGTTTGAGGCATTTAAGAGGAGGGCATGAAGGTCGTTGTCCACCTTGTCTTCGATTGAATCAAAAGTTGTGTAACTCTTTTTGTCGGCCGGAACCGGGTGTTCTGCAATCCATGCATCATTTACATACGCATAAAAATCGTCGCCCGGCCGGACCGACAAATTGAGAGCGTATCCGCTGTCGGGTGCCGGTGTCCCGGTGACCGGTGCAGCAGTGCCGGTCCCGGCGGGGCTTGTGCATCCCGCTGATACAAGACCGATGATAACAATCAGTAACAGTGCTAAACGCTTCACAGTGGGTAAATATTGTTTTTAACGGGATTTAATGAGCAGGGGCCTTCCCGGGTTTTACTCCTCCCAAACTACTAAATATAACGGTTACCAGTTTCACTCATGGCAGACATCTCGCACTTTATGATCCCGGCAGATAACGTAGAGCGGGCACGGCACTTCTACACGGATCTTCTTGGCTGGAAGATAGAATCGTTACAGCCGTCCGGGGATTCGATGGGAATTGATGCGATGCAGTACCACGATATCAAAACCGGGGCCGCCCGGCCGGGTGCCTTGAACTCCGGCGGGTTGTACAAACGGCAAACGAAGGAACCGGTCATCAGTTTCGTTGAAGTTGATGACCTCGATCTTGTCCTCTCGAAAGTAGAACGCCTTGGCGGGAAGATCATCATGCCAAAATCAAAAATCCCGGGTGTAGGACAGACCGCGATGATCCTTGACTCCGAAGGGAACTCTATCGGGATCTGGACGCCACAAAAGAAATGAACCGGGGATTCCGGTCATCCAAAAGACCGATTGTTACGTTCCCGGCCGAATCCCGTCAGGGTATCTTCCGACAAAGAAGAAAGGGGAGCCAAAAATTACCGGTGGTTCCCTGACGGATTAGTGCATATCATGGCGCAGGATCTTCGCTTCCTCTTCGTAGTCCGGGTGGATTTCCTCTTTTATCAGAAGTGCGATGACAAAGATGATAATCCCGAGAACAAGCGAGAGCGTAAACGCGAGATCAAAGCCGGCAGAGAGCACTTCCAGCTGGATATCTTTCGGGGATTGCAGTGTCACGGCATGGGACTTTGCAACCATGATCACAGACTCGATTAAGAGCAGGTTGTAGATCGCAATCCCGATAGAGCACGGCGCCTGCCTCTCGAGGCTTGTCAGGCTTGAGACCATCCCGGCCTTTGTTTTTGAAACCGACATCATGATAAGTGACGTCAGCGGTGTGACAAGCAGCCCGAGCCCAAAGCCGATAAGGGCAAGGCTCACCACCACAAATGCCGTCGAGATATGGACATCCAGCATGGTCATCATGTAGTAACCGATGATCATGGGGATACATGCGATAATGCAGAGCCGGCGCGGCCCGGTCCGGTTGAATGCCGCGCCTGCAATAATGCCTGAGATCATCATGGCAAAGGCAAGAGAGGATAAGATCAGGCCGGCAGTCGATGTATCGTAATTATGGACGTACTGAAGGAAGAACGGCAGGAGGTACTCGATTCCGGAGAAACTCAAAAAGACCAGTCCGAGCAGCAGGTTTGCCAAAAAAAAGTTCCTGTTCCGGAAGAGCCTGAGGTCGAGAAGCGGGTCAAAAAGACCGAGTTCACGCTTGACAAACCAGCCAAGGGTGATAATGGTTAATGCGGTAACACCAAGGATCACCGGGGATGTCCAGCCGAAGGTTTCGCCTTCGGAAACGACAAAGACAAGCGAAGCAAGCCCGACGAACACGAGGCCTGCCCCGGCCTTGTCAAAAGCGGTGGGATCTGTTGTCGGCTGCGACTCCGGAATTACCTTTGCGCCAAGCAGGATCGCAATAATCCCCACCGGCACGTTGATGAAGAAGATCCAGTGCCACGAAAGGTGCTGGGTCAGGACCCCTCCGATGGTCGGTCCGATTGCGGTTCCAAGGGAGGCACAGAGCATGACGATGCTCATCGCCTTTCCTTTCTGCTCAGCCGGTATATAGGCAGTGATCATGGCAGCAGCGACCGCCATAAGCATCGCCCCTCCGACGGCCTGTAATACCCTTGACAGTACAAGTGACGGGAACCCTCCGATAAACTCTGGTATAAATCCGCAGAAGAACGACCCGAGGGTGAAGACAAAAAAGCCGGAAAGGAAGATCTTCTTGTATCCAATTGTATCCGCCATCTTCCCGAAGATAAGTACGCAGCCTACTTCTACAAGCAGGTAGGATGTGGCAACCCAGCTTACGGTTGTCGTTGTGATGCCAAACGTCTCGGTGATCGCCGGGAGTGCGATATTTACTATTGTCCCGTCGAGACTTGACATGAATACTGCAAGCGAGATGGAAAGGATAAGGAGAAAATAACCTTGTATTGCATTGTTTTTTTCCGGATTTTCCATTTGTTGGGGTTGAATATACAGGTAGATGAGTGTTGCGGTTAGTTTTGAGGGCGGTCCGGGCAGTTTTCCCGCACCGGTGCGTTTTCCGCATCCCCCTGACAAAAATACCTGCTAAAAATCCCCGGAATCCGAATCCGACAACAAAGCGTATATCCCGGCACCAAGAGAACAAGAGATAGTGGCATAAACCACAAACAACGAATATAAAAGGAAGTGATTTCTACGTCAAAAAAGAACAACAAGGCTGCTGCTGCCGCAAAGAATGCGCCGGCTGACAAGTCTGCTGCAAAGAACCAGAAGAGTGCATAAACCCTTTCATTTTTTACCCGTTTTTACACTACCTCTGTAAAAACCGGTCAACCCGGTAAAAACCATCATGATATTTAGATCCCCGGTCCGGTTGACCGGACGGGGTTCCGTCGTAAAATTGCGTAAAAAGTGCGTGCCCGTTTTTATCGCATCGCATTCCGGCGCATCAGTGTCATGACACCGGGCTTTTCCGGTTTCTGCGGTTTACTGACAGGCATACCGAAACCTCCCATCTCCATCTGCGGCGCACTAAACATCTCCGTGTTCAGCCGGTTTCCAATCTCGTCGAAGATCCGCTTGTAGGCAACGCAGTGCGGGTCGACGCCGTTGATCCTCCCCGGAGTCGGTGCCATTGCGTTGTATGGACACCCGCCCCGGCAGTACCTGATATGTTTGCAGCTCCCGCAGGCTGTATCCACGTACTCCTTAAACGCGAGCATCAGTTTTCCCACGTCAGAGTCCATGAGGGTCTCCATCGACGGGTGGTCCGCGACGTTTCCCATCACGTATTCCGGCATTCCGACAAACCGGTAGCAGGGGTAAATGCTCCCGTCGGGCCCGATGGCAAACGTGCTCCCCATGCAATCCACGTACGTGCAGACGCTCCCCCGACGGGTAAAGACACACCGGCAGAGGTCGTTGATGTTCATCACGTCGATCTCGCCCATGTGGTCAAGTGCCTTGTCAAGAAGATACACCAGAAGTTCGCCATACTCCGTCGGTTCGAGCGCCCACTCCTTCGGGTTCTCGGAACGTATCGAGGGCAGTGCCGGGTGCAGTTTCAGGGTAAACCCTTTTTCAAGGAAGAACCTGAAGATCTCGTCCCGGGATTTTACTGATTTGTTCGTGAACGTGCAGATAAACCGCACGTCAAGGCCATGCTCTTTTGCGATCTCGTAGCCCCGCATCGTTTTCTGGTAATAGCCGTCCCCCCGCTGCGAATCCGTGATCGCCTCCGGACCGTCGATGCTTGACCCGAGCGGCACATGGTAAGCTGCAAGGACTTCTGCTATCTCCGGGGTCATCCGCCAGAGGTTCGTCTGCATTGCAAACTCAGGGTGCATCTGGACAAGCTCCTGCGTGAGCATCGGGAGCACCTGCCGGTAGAAGTCAGCGCCGGCAAGCAGTGGTTCCCCTCCGTGGAACGTGAACGTGACCCGGTCTTTTTTCATACCTTTTAGCCATGTCACGATCTCTTTTACCGTGTCCACGGTCATGACCGGTGAACCCTCTTCAGAACTCCAGCAGTACTTGCATTTCGAAGGGCAGCCCAGCGTCGGGATAATCATTACGTGGAACGGGTTTTTCATTACTGTTTTTTCCCATCGTCAGGGTATATTTGTTTTCACCTGGGTGATATCCTGTGAACCCCCTCTTGCCTGATTCCAATCGTTAGCCGCGGGAATTTTGGATCATTTGTATAAAGGGATGAAGATCCGGCTTTTAGGGAGTGGGTATCCTGATCCGGTCCTGTTTGTTTCCGGATGCGTACATACCCGCCATGCCGTTATGCCTGACCAGGTACCGGCACTTTGGTGGATCAGAGGGGGAAGTCCTCGGTATCTGTTCAATCCTTGTGACGATGTACGGGAACCGTCCAAAAGACGAGAATTCCAGCCGGCGCAGGAACCCCGATACGGTGTTGCACTGGTAGCGGGTAAGGCCGAAACGTTCGCGTAATTCCTGCACCGTGACCCACCGCTCGTCGGTATTCTGCTCCTCCATGAACTGCTCAAGCAGTTCCGGTATGCCGGAATATCTCCTCATAGGCTTTTTTTGGTTTCCTAAAAATAGTCCGGGTTCTGCATATCCGGCCGTCAGGCCGGTTCGGACTCGATCTGCTCCACGAGATTTCTCATGACGCTTTCAGTTGCTTTATACGTTGGGGAATCTGCGTGGCGCAGGATATACGGCCTGCCCTCGTCGCCGGCTTTGACAAGTTCCGGGTCAAGAGGAATCGCGCCAAGATACGGTACGCCAAGGTCTTCTGCGGCTTTCTTTCCGCCGCCCTTGCCAAAGAGGTTGATAACCTCGCCGCAATGGGGACAGCACATTCCGCTCATGTTCTCGATGATCCCAAGGACCGGCAGCTCCAGTTTTTCAATAAACTTAGCTGCTTTTATCGCATCCAGCACCGCCACATCCTGCGGGGTGGTTACCATAACGGCTCCCCGAACATTGGGTGCGAGCTGGGCAATCGAAAGGGCTTCGTCGCCGGTGCCGGGCGGGAGGTCAACAATCAGATAATCAAGATGCCCCCAGTTCACTTCTGCAAGGAACTGCTCTATGGCTGCCATCTTCATCGGGCCGCGCCAGACTACCGGGGTAGATGTATCCGGGAGCAGGAATGCCATGGACATGACCGAAAGGTTTCCGGTTACATGGACCGGTTCGAGGGTTTTTTCTGTTACTACCGGCCGCTGGTCTTCGATGCCAAGCATTTTTGGGATATTCGGGCCGTGGAAATCGAGGTCGAGAAGACCGGTTTTTTTGCCATCACTGGCAAGGGCGGATGCAAGGTTCACCGAAACGGTGGATTTTCCAACGCCGCCTTTCCCGCTTAAAACAAGGATGACGTGTTTTACATTGATCTTTGCTTTGGGTGGCAGCCCTTTTGGGGCACTATGCTGCTGTGCAGATGAACAACTGCTGCAGTTCTGGTCGCATGCCGTTTTGTCAGGTTGTGTATGTGCTGTCATGGTATCGTAACTGGTTTTTTTAGTGGTCATTCGGATCTTTCATCATCGGTGACCTGTGCGAGGACATCCGCTGTCGGGCCGATATCGATGATCTTCCCGCCCCGCATCAGGGCAAGCCGGTCGCAGATATCCCGAACAAAGTCCATATCGTGGGAGACTACGACAAATGTCTCGTCCATCTCATCTCTCGCGTGCTGGATTGAGTGTTTCACGTCCTGCTTGGTGAGGGGGTCCATGGTCCCCGTCGGTTCGTCGAGAATAACAAGGCGGGGTTCTTTTATGAGCACCTGTGCAAGCGCGACCCGGTGCCGCTCCCCATCCGAGAGCTCCGCAGGGAACCGGTCGAGGATGGCCTTTGACTTTTCCGGAGAGAATCCTGCCATTCCGAGAGTGACAATCGCTTTACGCATGGCAAGTTCCTTGGGGAATTCAAGGCCGATTGAGTCCGTCAGGTTGTCGAGCACCGTGCGGTGGGGGAAGAGATCGTATTCCTGGTGCAGGAGGCCGATATACTCTTTTGCCCGGCCGCGTTCGGTGATGCCGGGCTTGGTCATGTCGACAAGGTCTTCACCGATACGGATATTCATCTCGCCGCTTGTGGGTTCGATAATCCCTGCGATAATCTGGGAAAGGGTAGTCTTTCCCGCACCGCTTTTTCCGATAATGCCGAAGATTTCTTTCTCTGCAACTTCAAACGAGACCGAGTTTACTGCCCGGACAACCCCCCGGTCTACCGAAATATACCGTTTCATGACATCCCGTGCCGTAAGGATGGTTTTCCCTAAATCCGGGTTATCTTCGCGTTCTTCCTTCCCGATGCCTTTGGTAAATGTCCCGATAATCTCTTTTGGGGCGCCCATTGCGGCAATCTTCCCGTCGGATAGAAGGATTGCCGTATGTGCCATGTCCTCGATGACCTGCGGGAAGTGGGAGGTAACCACCATGCCCATCCGGTTTTTTACGGCAGCATCGTTCAGCATCGCGTGGACGAGCCGTGCAGTCTCCGGGTCAAGCGTCCCGGTTGGCTCGTCGGCAAAGAGCATTGCCGGGTCTTTAGCCAGCTGGCGGGCGAGAACCACCCGCTGCTTTTCTCCTCCGGAAAGATCGCGGGCGATATGCATCATCCGGTGCGAGAGCCGCACCTGGTCGATAAGATCTGCCGCACGGTTGATTGCCTGTTCCTGCGGGTAGTTGATATCGTCAAGCGCATGGAGCACGTTTTCGATCACCCGGTCGTCCCCGTAGAGGGCAAACGTGCGCTGGAACATGATCGCGGTCCGGTACATAACGCGGGACTTCATGCCGTCCGATTTTTCGTCCCAGAGATCGACATCCACGGCTGCAAGAGTGCCGCCGCATACCGGGCATTTTTCACCGGCCCGGCTTTTCACATCCATAAAGGAGCACCGGTCGCAGGCTGCCATATGATAGATGATCGAGCCACTTGTGGGTGGCTGTTCTACCCCCCGGAGCAGGTGCATAAGTACGCTCTTTCCCGCACCGCTCCTTCCGATGACCCCGATGATCTCGCCTTCGGGAATCTCAAAAGAGACCCTGTCAAGGACCCGGGTATCGCCAAAGTCCATGCAAAGGTCATGCACGCTGATAAATGGTGTTGACATGCTATTTTCTCCAAAAAAGTCCGGTTATTTTTTCCCGGCACCTTGTCTGGGCGGTACCTGTATCTCGTTCTTTTGTGAACAGCCCTCGGACTGTTGCTTGCAGGGCCCGCGTCCCCTCCCGATCACCCGTCCCCGTTTCAGGGGGCCGGTCCCGTCAAAGTCTGGCATAGGTCCACCTTTAAACTTATACGGGAATTATTACACATATGAGCATAAAGATTTAAGGATCCGGATCGAAAAGGGGTATGCGGTGGGGGTACCGGTGTGCATCTCCCGGCAGCTTTCACAGGCACCGGCGCACCAGCAAATCCCACCTGAAAAAAAAAGTGATTATTACCTGTGATTATTCTCCCGGGGACATTTCGGGCACCGGCCTTCAGCTGCTTTTGTGCACCCGGCCATCTCAATTCCTTTCCCGTTTACCAGCGCATCGGCAATCTTCCGGCGGGCTTCATGAAGATCGCGCCATGCAGTCTTCCGTGAAACACCAAGTCTTTCTGCTGCCTCTTCCTGCTCAAGACCTTCGAGATCGATGAGCCGTATGAGTTCGATCTCATCGGGCAAAAGGGAGATCTCATTTCCGCTCTCCTCCGGATGACAGCAGGGCTTGTAGCAGCGCGATTCCGGTGCGCTTGTAACAATGCGCCTGAGGCGGGGTCTGCCCCGGCGGGGGCATTCCTGTATGTCATTAGTTTCGTCAGTTTCCATATCCGTTGACTTTTTAATTATTCATCGTCGTCGGGCATTAACATTATTACCGGGAATGTTTCAGGTACTTCTTTTTCACTGGATCCGGAACGTACCGTTGCGCCACTTTTTCCCGTACAAGATAGCGCCTGATGATCCTCCGGTACGGCTGGCTGACTTTGATATTTTCAATCCGGACAACCGTATACCTGCATGCTACAGATGGATTGTTGTAAAGCCTGCGAAAAAACCCTGAAATGGCGTGAGCTGTTGATGTGTCCAGTGACATGCTGGTTCTGAACTCCTGTACGGTAGTCCAGCGTTCGGCAGCATGGTATGTGTTCATGAACTGTTCCAGAAGATCCGGGAAAAATGCCGGTGCATCGCTCATAGAATCGTCTGCCATAAGATTTGTCAATGTATGCCGGGAACCGGAATTTGTTACACCAGTCCCGGCCCGGCGCTTGTGCCGGTGATAATGATTGAGCGCGTTGTTTTGTCTCTGCATACATTGCATGTGGAAATAATCCGGTGAGGTTAAGTTCGGTTACCGCCACGCTGCATTGACAGGGATTGTTTTCGGGAGTACCGGTGAAAACAAATGGCTCATCCTGTTCTGGCAGTATGGATTACCGGTATGCCATACAGACAATATTACACATATGCGCAAAAATACTTAAACCCTGATCACAGGACATTTCTGTCAGGTTCCAGGACGGCTTTTTTTCCGTTAAACCGGTATCCGCCGTCGGGTACCTGCATGGTAAAGATTACACCCTGACCATACGTCCCGGATTCACGGATCGAAATTCCGGTGATCGAAAGGATCTCGCGGGTTAAAAATAACCCAAGACCGGTGTTTTTCCCGAATCCTTTGTCAAATATCTTTGTTTTATCAGCATCCGGGACCCCGACCCCGTCATCCCTGTAGATAAGAAAAAGACTCTGCCCCTCTTTTTCGCAGGTGATGGAAATCTGCCGGATATGTTCTCCATGCCGGATCGAGTTATCGACAAGGTTTTCGAACACTTTTCTAAGCAGAGGGTCGGCATACACTTCGAGATCTCCGGTAGACACCGAGATAAAAACACCGGATGGTTTCATGTCAGACGAAATGCCGGATACAATCTGCGTCACGTTCTGCCATTGAGGGGAATTAACACCAATGTCCTCGTATTCTTTCGTAAACTCGATCTGGCGCAGGATGTTGTTTGCTACGATCTCTTCTTTGGCGATAGTGCTTTTCACTCCGGGATCCAGGTCTATCATTTTCGAGAGTTCAATATACATGAGCAGGGCCGTAAGCTGGTTCTTGATATCGTGTCGTGTGATGCTTGAAAGCAGGTTTAATTTTTTGTTTGCGGCAAGGAATGCATTCTGCGAGGCGTCGAGCTGTCCGTTTACTTCTTTTAACTCATGGTTCTGCATGAGGACCTGTTCATGGTATTTCTTCATCTCTTCTACGACAGTCCCGGCAATAACCGCGACGATAAGAAGCATAAATGCACGAAAGAAAGCATCCCATGGGATCGGGCCTTCAAGAACCAGGCTCACGGCAACGTGGAGACTCCCGAAAATGAGTGCTACCCATATCGCCTTACGGCCATACCAGAGTGCGGCAACAAATATGATCAGGTAGAAGAAATGCGTATACCCGGTATTGATGCCATACAGGCAATGCACGACGCTTTCCAGAATAAGGCCCGTGACGATAAGAAGCACAAATATGGGGAATTTTAGCGTGTCCGGGATGTTATACCTGAACTTTGTCGTATTACTGATACTCACTCTTTCCCCCGGTCAGATATAGCTTCAGATTTATAGGAAATCTGCGTTATTTATGTCTCACGAATTGTAACCGGGAAAACTGGCCGCAATTCTTTTGGTTCCAGCCGTTAAAAAAAAGAGTTTTTTTTAGTGACAGCGTGATCCATGCCCGCAACAGTGGGCAGGATTATGAACATCTGTCTCGGAATGACAGCAACAGGTGGCTCCAAATTTTTTCGGGGACGTGCAGGACTCCTTGTGGCTGGGGCTGCCCGGCTTGTGCAGGTGTGTTTCACCGCAGGCGCAGGTATGCGTATAAGAAGACTCGTTTTCAGTTGAAGATGATTGTTTTTCGTGTGATGCGGGTTTTGTGTTTTCAGGCATAAATTCACCAAACTTACGGGTGTCGTAAGATTATTACTCATATGCGCACAAATCATTTAAATAATTTGGTCCGGGCAGGGAAATGGAAAGACTCTTTTCCCTGTCCCTGAAAGATAATCCACTATGTCATCCCGGCTCACTCTGACGGTACTAGTGGATAACAATACCATAACGGACCGGTATTTTAATGGTGAACCCGGGCTTTCGTTCCTGCTCGAGACTTCCGGAAAGAAGATCCTTTTTGATACCGGTTATTCGGGTTTGTTCCTTGCCAATGCAGGAATGATGGGGATCAACCTGCGGGATTTGGACTATGTAGTGCTCTCGCATGGCCATCTTGACCACACGGGAGGGCTCGTTACTCTCGTCCGGCACCTCACGGAAGCAAAGATTGAGGATATAGTGCACCGTGTGCCACAAATTATTGCCCATTCCCGGTGTTTTTACCCCAAAGAAAAAATGCCGCTCAAAAATATCGGCTCGATTCTTGACGAAGAGGAGATCAGGCGCCAGTTCCCTGTGAACCTGTCCGACAAACCCGTCTGGATCACGGACGATCTTGTCTTTTTAGGCGAGATCCCGCGAAAGTTTGTATTCGAGCAGACCGATCCAAAAGGCAGAATCATTCACCACCCTTCCGGCATATCAGAACCAGACCGGATGCTTGACGATTCAGCGCTTGCGTTCCGTTCTGGTGCAGGGCTGATTATTATCACCGGCTGCTCTCACGCCGGGATCTGCAATATTACCGAGTATGCCCGTGAGGTCTGCGGGGAACAGCGGATACACGGTATAATCGGCGGGCTCCACCTGCTGAAACCTTCACCGGAACAACTGGAAGGTACGTGCCGGTACCTTGAAAGTGTCAATCCGGCAGCAGTGCATGCCTGCCACTGTACGTCGCTGGCATCGAAACTTGCCCTTGCCAGCTGCTGCCCGCTCAAAGAGACGGGTGTCGGGATGAAGATTGAATGGTAGAACATGGCTTTTTTTATTTTTCAGCATTGGATTGATTGTCAGTCTCTCGAGTCAGTCTCCTGTTGATATGCCGGAAAAATTTCCAGTGAAGCAGCAGGTGGATAATGAGCAGTATGGCGAATGCAAAACCCGCAATGTCATGGTACAGGATCCAGTCATGCCGGGCTATGCCCATGCAGACCCGGCCAGGCTTCTTCCGCTCCCGGATGGCAGGTAAATATACAATACCAGCCCGGTGATGAGCATCGGAATAAAGGTGATCAGGCAGAGGATATCCACCCATACGTTGATGACAGCAGGTTTCATCGCAAATCCCCGTAATTGTCTAAAGGGGCCGGGTATACCTACCCGGTAACAGCAGGATCTCTGACTTACTTTTTTGCTATCTTTAACAGGATCTCTTCAGGAAGTATCTTTGCGATGCTCGTTTTTGTCGGACAACGCCCCGGTTTCAGGCCAAGTTTCTTTGCTTCCTCTTTGAGCACTTTCAGGTCGACATTTTTTACCAGTTCACCCAGTTCCTTCTGATCCATAATGTATCGATGAGTGAATATACATCAGGAAAAATAAGGTTTACCTTCGGGAAGTATACCGGAACAGATGCCAGACCGTTGATAGAAAGTATCGTATTTTATGAAAAATATCCGAAAAAAAAGAAAAAAATTTTGTTTTGGGGACGATGTGCTTACCTTGCGGGGATGATCAGTGAGCGCTCGCCAGCAGGCATGAACTCGCGGATTGCACCCTTTGCGAACTCGCGGCGGGGTTCGGAGAAGTCGAACTTGAGCGACGGGTCGGCAAATGTGATCTTCATGAGCGGGGACAGGGTCCAGGCATCCTGGCGTCCATAGTGAGCGGCAGCTGCAATTGCTGCGTACTCTCCCTGGTGTCCGACGTTCATTGCGTAGTTCGGGTAGTTCGGGCCACGGAGTTCTCCGATACAGCCTTCGTCGGGCCGGACGGACATACAGTTTGCGGAACCGCACTGGTCCTGCAGGTCGTAGCCGAAGAAGCCGAGACGTGACCAGCCTTCCTTGTGGGCGAGCATGGACATGTACCAGCCGTTCAGGCCGGCGTTGGAATTCCCGGTTGCAATTGCACAGGAAAGTCCTGATGCTGCTGCGAGGACACCGGCACGCTGGGAGCCACCGAAGTGGTCTTCCATCATGGTCGGGAACTGCTCGTACTGCTCCATACCGTAGAGGGTGACCTCAGTTGCGATATCGTTGACGAGTTCCTGGGTTGGCTTGACCTTGTCCTTTGCAGACGGGCTCTTCCAGTCGACTTTGCACTTGTTCTTGATGTAGTCCATACCGTAGTAGGTGAAGTCATCAAGGATGTTGTCGGTGTATGCAGCGGTTGCATACTGGGTGAACCCGACACCGCCGGACATGTAAGATCCGAGCCAGATCTGGTCGAAGAGCATGGTACCTGCACCGACGACTTCAAGGGATGCCTTGACGGGGTCGTTCGGGTACTTGCGGTCTGCCTGGATCATGTCGGCGAAGTGACCGAACTTGATGCCACCTGGCTCGTTCGGGCCACGTGCACGGCGGGCGGGCAGGATGTCTGCCATCTGGATAACACCGGCGTGCTTTGCTGCGAATGCGAGGTCAGCGACTGCTGCCTCACCGGCGCACATCTTGTACGCACCGATAAAGGACATACCGATCTGCATTGCAGACCACCGGGAGGTCGTTCCACCATCGCAGGTCCTGCTGACGGTTGTCGGGATGTGGACTGCCTGCCACATGGACTTGCCGACTGCTGCCTTGAGGGCTGCTGCCTGCTTTGCCGGGAAGAGCTTGTCGAGGTTTAAGACGAACTGGGGTTCGAGGTCGTCTGCCATCTCGTCGTCGCCGGTGAATACCTTGACGTAACAGTCATCGACGAGTGCCGGGTGGGTCTCGACCATGTGTTCCTGGACGACGGCTGCGCCGGGCATTGCATGGTTGAGCACGTGGAGGTACTCGTTGATGGTCTCAGGGGTAACTTCCTTCCCCAGCCGCTTCTGCAGGGTGCCGTGGGCGAGGTCGAGGCCGACGATGATCGTCCGGCGGATGTCGTCCCACATCTGCTGCATTGCAGCGTTGTTGACAAAGTGAAGGTCATCGCCCTCGACAAAGACGCCGGTTCCGCTGACCTCGTAGGTCATCAGCTGGCGCTGACCGAGCGGGATACCACCACAGTGGCAGCGCTTGGGGTCGTACATCGAGATGCCGCGTTCCATCGCGACCTTCTGGCCTTCCTTTAAGAACTCCATCTTTCTTGGAGACTGCTCGAGACCTTTGCGGGCGAACACGGTTGAGGTTGCCTGGGGGTCTTCTGCAAATTTCTCCTTCATTGCCTTCAGGAAGAGCTTCTGGGTCCTTTCGATTTTTGCCTTTGCCATGTCTTATCACTCCTTTGGCATGAAGCCGTATTTTACCCTCAGCGCGTGGATGCGCTGGATGTATTCGACATATTCAGCGTCGTCGCGGAAGCCAGTGCCGACAAGTGAGTGGTACATTGTGGTGTGTGCCTTGAGCCACTTCTCGTCCATTGCCTTGCCGACCTTGACTTCAGTGTCCAGCGGGACACCGACCTGGTCCTTGACGTACTTGATCATGCCGCTCTTCTTGTCGAAGATGCAGCGCTGGAGCATATCGAACATCAGTCCGTTCTCATCGAGACGGAGGGAGTGTCCGTGCACGGTACAGCCACGAACACCGGTGCGGCCCGGGTCGAAGAGCTCGGTGTTGACGAGTTCCTTGGCGTACTTCTCGAGATCTCTCTCACGGCATTCGATGATCTGACGGCCGGAAAGTGTACCCGGGTCAATACCACGGTATCTGTACATCTCAAGCCATGATCTCTGGTACGGCTGGCAGGGTGCGTTGTACATCGAGTCGGCAAACTGGATGTAGCGGACGCGGTCGCCGGCCTTTGCGCCGTCGGTCGGGGTGACGAGCTTGCGGATCGGGCAGGCGGGTTCCTGCTGCTCGGCAAGGGGCGGGTGGACAGTCTTGTAGGCTGAGCCGGGTGCACGGTGTCCCATGATGAGGATAAGATCCTTATCGGTCACATCGCGAATCTTTTCCAGCTTGTGGTTGGGGTCGAGCTGCTTGCGCCTGTTCTCGGCGACAACAGTCTGGCCTGGACAATACTGGGGTTTGTATGCCATTGTTTAATCACTCCAAT
>DAOQAA010000036.1:0-19878 GCA_035353675.1 Methanoregula sp.
CGGTATTTGTTGGGCTCAAGGCTGCTCGTACTGAAACTGGTGTAGGCTGAAGTATACCCGGTCCCTCTGCCGAGAGGATTGCCCAGCCAGTTGTAATTACCGTCGGTCATGAGAACGACCGCTTTTACTGCCTTCTCATCATAGTTCGGCGTATTTACCAAAAGCTCAATTGCCTGCCTGAGCGCATCCCGTGTCTCTGTCGCACCGCTTGCCGCCAGAGAATCTATCGTGGAATTCACCTGCGAATAATCGTTTGTCAGCGCGATATCAGTCCGTGTCTCGGTCCCGGACGTGTACCCTGCATAGGAGACTACACCGATACGGTCCCTTAATGGGTTCATCTGGCCGACAAAGGTTTCTGAAGCGGCCTGCGCACTCGAAATCCGTGTCGGGCTGTCAGAACCCATACTCCCGGACCGGTCGATGACAAGCACAACATCGATCGGGTCCGGCTGGAGTGCCCACCCGTCCCCTTTCAGTTTGACGGTAAGGTCGATAGTCCCGTTTACGGGAATGGTTACCGGGTTTGCGCCGGTCTCGACACTGAGATACGGGTAATTTTTCCACGTCAAAAGAATATTCTGGCTGACATTGGTCCATGTGGCAGTTGCCGTGACCTGCCCGGTTGCCTGTGGATCATAAAATATCTCGCTTTTATTCCGGGTAAAACCGCCGGGCTTGAACCGGACAACGGCGTACCCGTTGTTATCGGTTACCGCTGTTGTGCTCTCCAGTTCCGGTTGTGAAGTGATAACGTATGTGCTCTGTGCGTATACCGGCGTCCCTAAGCTGAAGGTGACGACCTCGTCACGGACCGGATTTCCCTTGATGTCGGTCACTTCTGCGGTGATCTCCGACCGGATTGTTGCATCCGTGTCAAAACTCCCCATCGATTCTGGGCTAGCCATGAGCACCATGTTCACCGGGGCGGTACTGTAAAACTCCACTGTTTTTGAACAAGAAACCGATGTATTTGCAAGAGCAGTTGCCGTAATCGTGATGATCCCGGCAGATTCGCGGGGGCCGTACGTCAGCATTACCTTGCCGAAATCATTTGAGACCATATCCGCATCTGTCTCACCCGGCCAGTCCGTGTGGAGCCGTACTGGCTGGTTTACTGCAAGGTTGCCGTATTTGTCATACAGGGTATATTCAAAAGTGAATTTATGAACGGCTGCCCCGTCGCAGATCTCTGCTGCGGGGTTATCCGGGGTCACCAGCTGGGTGATCGAATACGGGATGCCGTCTGTAATCCCGATAATTGAGAGATACTTGTCGCTTATCGAGCCAAAAGATTTCATCCAGATAATGTTCTCGCCGCCGGCAGTGTCCGTCCTGACCGTTACCCCGGCATTACCGCTGGCATCCGGACTTACCGTAACGTCCTGCACATATGACCCGCCACTGTTAAATGCAGCCCAGCCGTTTGCCGAACTGGTGTGAAGGGACACCGGATGGGAGACGCCGGGATTTTTATTGTCAACCGGGTTCCCCCAGCGGTCGGTAAAACTCATATTAAACGGGGTTTCTGAAGCGACGGTCACTTCATTATCGTATGTAAACTGTACCGAATATGCGGTGTCGTGGTCGATATACTGGGTGAAGG
Source organism: Methanoregula sp. (assembly GCA_035353675.1). GTDB lineage: Archaea > Halobacteriota > Methanomicrobia > Methanomicrobiales > Methanospirillaceae > Methanoregula. Next base: position 1,607 of record DAOQAA010000036.1, read on the forward strand.
TTTTTGTGACCGTGTAATTATCGGACGTGATGGTAGCCGTAATATCAACAGACCCGCTTTTTGACCCGGCTGTAAATGTCCCGGTAACCTGCCCTGCCGCATCGGTTGTTGTCCCTGCCATCGCAAGTGTTCCCATGGATGGGGAGCCAAGGGATACACTTACAATGGCATTGGGTATTGGCACGGATGCATTATTTGCCGTAACCGTGATTGTTGACTGGTGGTTTACCACTACCCAGCCTGCACTACTGGAAATTGATGATGTCTGATCCGGAACAGCTGCGGCACTGCAAATCCCTGCCAGCAGGAGCAGGCCAAGTATTGTGATCAAAAAGCGGTAAATGTGCATACCATTTTGCTCAGTTCAATCTTTTAGTGTTCTCATATAATATATATTTTTATTTGCATGACATTTTTGATGGAAAACAGGAATATGTAAAAAATTTCTGCATTATGCAGTTTGTTTCTGTTAAATGCATTATTCCGGGACCATGGTACCACATATAATAAGGCTGTATTCCTTCATGGGCCGGAGCCTGCCCGGTTTATACCGCTTCAGGGTTTGAGTGGGATTGCCGGATTTATTCCCGGTTTTTACTGGTCACGGGTTTCAATCCAATATTTTATGTGGTCTCAAGAAGAGTATAATCCAGATTCCGTTCCTGAACTTTTACGGCCAGTCTGGTTTTAACAAGACCTGTTAGAAAGGAACGATCTTTCCCGAAGATGATAGCACTTGAATATGTCCTCATTGCAGCTGCGGCGCTTGTCATTATCAGCATCCTCGCAAACAAAGTATCCGGCCGTCTCGGTGTCCCGGCACTTTTAATTTTCATCATTGTCGGGATGCTTGCCGGTTCAGAAGGTCCGGGGGGGATATACTTTGATGACCCGCAGATCGCCCAGACCATCGGAATCATCGCGTTGTCGTATATCCTGTTCTCGGGCGGGATTGACACCCGGTGGTCGCAGGTAAAACCGGTACTTCTTCCGGGGATCTGCCTCTCTACTGTCGGTGTCGTTCTTACGGCAATTGTCATAAGCCTCTCGGCAGTGGTATTCCTGGGTTTCTCCCCGCTCGAAGGGTTCCTGCTCGGTGCCATCATCTCATCTACGGACGCTGCGGCGGTGTTCTCGGTTCTCCGGTCGAGCCGGGCAAGCCTCAAAGGACACCTTCGGCCCCTTCTCGAATTCGAATCCGGGAGTAACGATCCCATGGCGGTATTTTTGACCATCGGGGCAATCACGCTCCTGACAAATCCGGGGCAGTCTATATTAACCCTCATCCCGCTCTTTGTCCAGCAGATGGCAATCGGAGGATTGTTCGGTTATGGTTTTGGAAGGATCACGGTCTGGCTGCTTAACAACCTGAAACTTGAGTACAACGGCCTCTACCCGGTTCTTACCCTTGTCATGGTTCTCTTTGTCTACGGCATGACAACAGCCGTTGGCGGCAACGGGTTTCTTGCCGTTTACATCAGCGGGCTTGTCATAGGCTACAGTACCTGTATCCACAAACGCAGCCTGATCCATTTCCACGAAGGGATCGCGTGGCTCATGCAGATCACGATGTTTCTTACGCTTGGTCTTCTTGTGTTCCCGTCCCAGCTCCTGCCGGTCCTTATGCCGGGAATCGTGATTGCCCTTATCCTGATTTTTGTTGCCCGGCCAATTGCCGTTTACCTCTCGCTCATCCCGTGGAAGATGCAGAAAAACGAGAAGGTCCTCCTGTCCTGGGTGGGTTTGCGTGGCGCCGCCCCGATCGTGCTTGCAACATTCCCGCTTATCGCCGGCATACCGCAGGCCTACACGATATTCAACATGGTCTTTTTCATCGTGATCATTTCCGCATTGATCCACGGGACTTCGATCCCGTTTGTTGCCCGCCTGTTAAAACTCGATGCCCCTCTTCCTTCGATCTCCCGGTTCAACATAGATTACATGCCGGACATATCCGCAAAAAACGAACATATCGAGCTCACCGTTGCGCCCGGTTCAAAAGCCGATAACAAACAGGTCGTGGAACTTGATCTTCCTGAAGGTACGCTCATCATTCTTGTTGCCCGGGGAGAGGATCAGTTTGTTCCGGGTGGAAGCACGGTCCTTTTGGCCGGCGATGTAATTCTTGTGCTTGTCGCACCGGAAAACGAGGTCAGGGTAAAACAGATTGTACAAGGCGTGGAAGAACCGGGACCGGGTAATTACCGGAAAAATACCGGCGGCCGGCAGAAGGAAAAATCGCACCATTTATCGGAATAAATGGCTGATCCGCTCCTGACCTTCCTGGCCGTTTCCTCTATTGGGGATTCTGATTTTACATTCGTGGGTTTTTTACCCTTTCTAAAAAATTATAGCGATTTTATGATGATCTCGTACCGGGTAATTACCAGTTTCTGGATGCCTTGCGGGAAGCGATAATATCCTCCTGCATCCGGTCCCTCCAGTTTCAGGGTATTTTTAAAATAGTTCCCCCATGCAGCAGAGTAATCCGGGTTGGGACTTGCAGGTGGTTTGTAGGAGACATACACCTTGTCACCACTTGGGAATTCATAGGTGGTCGAGTTTGTTTTTGAGGTATCCAGCTCCATCTTAACGGTTCCGACACCAGTCCGCGACATAATCTCTGTCGTATCAAAGCCGATCAGGTAGATCACTGCAGTACTCGTGGTGCTGTCATAGAACCAACGGGGTTCCGCGAGCATGACCGATCCTTCCTGCGCGATTACCCGTTTTACCACTGCACCGTTTTCAAGCGACATGCCTGTCTGGGCGCTTGCCGATTCGTACCGGAGGTCGCCGGGATAAAATACAAGGGGGGAACTCCCGTCATCGTTTTGGATCCCCCCGGACTCATTGTAAATTGAAAAGTACGATTTCCCGGTATCAGGTTTCATATTGTAGACAGTGAGCGCCCCGCCGCCAATCTTAAGCGAGGTCTCCTTGTAGGGCACGGTCTTATAGGCAAGGCTCTTGACATCGTTCTGCAGTACGATCAGGTTCTTTTCCATGATCTGTTCGTCCGCACTGGACTGCTGCTTAAGCAGCATGGGGTACCCGTAGAGGGTTACAAGTCCGATGCCCCCGATGATGATGCCCAGCACTATGACAAATCCGATTGTTTCGGAAGCTGCACGGTCATTTTGGTTATTCCGTATCCCGCAGGTTTTCATGGTTTAACTGACCCCCCGTGAATCATACCGTATCCTGTTCATACCCCTGCCCGTTGTATTCCCGGTAACCGGCCGCGTGGCGCCGATACCGGCAAGACTGATTGTGCTCGTGATCGTTCCGCGGTACACGGATACGTCCTGATTAATCAGATCGGTATCCTCCCCAATAACCACAAAATAGTCTTGTCCCGCGACATCGTCCGGGATATCAAACGAGGTGGCAATTGTCCCGTTTGCCGGTGCAATGCTGTACACGTCGACAATCCGGGTGGATACCCCGTTTCCTATATCCGTGAATGCGGAATATTCCAGCCTCTCGGCCGGTCCCTGCATGATGTTTGCATTGACAAGGAGGAGTACGACAACAAAGAGGCATAAGAGCACGCCTGAAATGATCACGTACTCGATTGTTGTGCTGACCCCGGACTCGTTACGACTGTTATGGTGATGTCCAGATTTCATTATACTCGGTCACCCCGTTGTTGTAATGGATCGTGATGTGTGTGTTCAGATCAGAACCGGTTGGCGGCGTTATAGTATAATCCACAACAGCACCTTTACGGCTGAGCGCAAGACTGGTGATGTCATTATGGACATCTGATGGATCTCCGATCTCTGCTGAAGAGATAATAACACTCCTCACATCGCGGATATCGTTTTTCGGGAATTCAAGTACTCCCTCTGCCGTTGTCTGGCCGACAACTGTTGACTGGTTGAGGATCATCGCGAGGAAGAACAGGCTGAAGCTGACGACAAATCCCATCATGACAATCCACTGTGCATCATCGTTTAGTCCCGCCATAAGAGCACCTCCACGAGGACGGCACGGTCTTTCGGAGCATACGGAGCATCGGGAGGCAGCGTTTTGTGAACAATGACCCATTCCGTCACCCGTACCGGGTGTTCCCCTCCGGTGAGCGGACGGTTGTTGTCTGCAAGAGGGTAACTCCATGTTGTACCGCCATCGGTAATGTTACGGTAAGAAACTTCTGCCACATAATGCAGGTTGTCAGTTTCTGTACCCGTCTTGGAATTTACATAATTCAGGAATTGTGTATTGAATGCATTAGCATCATCATTTTCGATTATTTCCCGCAGCTGGCTTTCTGAAGTACCATTTACCGGTGTATTCATCATCCGCAGGGCATCTGTTCCCAGCTGTTCAAGCTGCATATCGCTGATATGGGTGTCGCCCGGAGTATATACGGATGTTGCACCGAGGACAAGATACGCGGTTACAAGCATGATCATCCCGGCTGCGATTCCCTCAATGGTGTAAAGCTGGCCGGATTCATTTACCATACAGCCACCTCCAGTACGCCGTCTTTGAGCTCCGGCTGGGTGACATTGACCGGGTTGTAATCGTACTCAAAGGACTTACTGACATTCCAGGGACCTTCATTCCATGTGTTATTCAGGTAATTTTGTTTCCAACTATCGTGCGTGAAGTTCAGGAAAACATACAATTGTGTCGTGTCATCCGCGAAGTCGGAGAAGAACCCCGGAGGGAAGATCATGGTAATATTTTTGGTGACTTTGACCGGCAAACCTGAAACCGAACTGGTCTCGCTGTCGATATAGGGTGTGTCAAACGTCCTGATTGGGGCAAGCCGCAGGGGCGAATTTGAAGAAATAGGCTTTATCCGGTAAATTGTGATATCGGTTAGTGATGTGTTAATGGACGTGTTTCCCATTTGATCAAGATCGGTGATATTAATCATGATCTGGTCTTTCAGGGGATTTATCTGGTAGACCGGGTTCTTTATCGTTTCATTGTGCAGGAGTTCTGTACAGTTGATATGAATAGAGAAAACATCGTTTGTGACATTATCATGCGAAATGTAGTCATACTTCGACACTTTCTCGTGATCTATCGTGGCATTGCTCGTGCCTTTGACTTTTACCACTCTCCGGATATACCCGTACCCGTCCGGCTTCTCTTCTCCGGTTGACCGGATTACCGGCTCTCCTTCAACCTTTAGGGAAATATTGTACTTGTAGGGGTAATCGCCGAAAACCGCCCGCGACCTGTAATCGTCATACGACCATGTACTGCAGAAGAACCGGTCAACTTTCTGGGGCATGAGGATATTCGGGTGATCCTTTGAGATGGCAAGCCCGAACCGCAGCACTTCGTCACGTCTTTCATCGGGAAAAGTCTCCCATGCAGGATTGTCCGGCATTCCGGGGTCTTCTGCAAGGATAACTCCTGTCCGGTAGGCCACCGCATCGTAATCGATGGTCTGGCTTTCAAGCCCGATAAAGAGGCCGGGGATAAGGGTTGCGACGTAGATGAGCGCAATCATGAAGATGGTAAAACCTGCAAGAAAATCAATCGATAAATTCCCGGCATCATCAGTCATGGGTGGCAATCAGCTCCCCTGTTGTCGCATTGAAAACAAACTCCCGGGGGATTGAGCCGGATGGTGCTGACAGCGTATATTCCCCCCGGGAAATTTCAAGGACGAAAGGACCATCTGCGGTCAGGTTCCCGGAATAAGCGAGGGCCATGATTTTTTCAGGCAAAAGAATATTTCCAAAAAAAATCTCATCTGACGGGAGCCCTTCTGCCTGCCATGGAATCCTTGCCATTCCGGCAGAATCATAGACGAGCATACTGGCGTTGTTTCCTTCCCGGACTCCGAATGTCCATCGTTCCGCGAGCCCCGATGCATCCACATTATCGCCCCGGGTATAATAGAACCGGAGTACATTCTGGCTGCCTCCGGACTGGTATTTGTATTCCCGCTGTACTGCCGCCACAGCATCTTCAAGAGAATACGTTATATGCGGGCCGGTTCCTGTAACTGTTGCGATCCCGACGTTGACCGGTGTTTTATTTGTGGCAGTCTGGTTTTCAGAGGGGCCAAAAATGCATCCCGCACACAGGCATAGTGCCACGACAAGACAGGCTGCGATACCGGGTGTTGTGCAGCGCTTCAGTACCATTAAGGGCTTAATTGCCGGGAAAAGAGATAAAAGATTGTTTTTTAGCCCCTGAAAGTAACCGGCCGAACAGTACTCTTCACGGCACGATCTTTGTGATCGGTATCTCCAGGATGTCTTCAGCGCCGCAGCTCTTGAGTTTCGGGATCAGCTTGTTTACCATGCTTTTCTGCACGACCGTCTGGACACTGTAATACTCGATGCCATGCAGCTGGCTTACCGTCGGTTTTTTCATCGCGGGAAGCGCCGAAACGATCTTTTCAAGCGAAGCAGTCGGCACGTTCATCGTCAAAAGCACCTTGTGCCGGGCTTCGAGCACACCAAAAAGCAGCGTTTTTATCTCTTCAATCTCGCGTCGCTTATTTTTATCCGCCCACGCCGCTTTGTTTGCAATAATCACCGTGTGCGACTCCATGATCTGCCCGATGATTTTAAGGCCGTTTTTCCGGAGCGTCGTCCCGGTTTCGGTCAGGTCTACGACTACGTCCATGAGGTCGGGTACTTTTGCTTCCGATGCACCGAACGAGTGGAAGAGCTGGACCGGGATATTAAGGTCCTCGAAATATTTCTTTGTGAGCTCCGGGTATTCGGTTGTCACCCGGCTGTCGGGCCGGATCTGTGCCGCTGTTTCGACAGGCTCGTCCCGGTGGACGGCGACCACGATCTTCACGTTTCCCTCGCCGGTCTTGCTGTACGTCAGGGCTGCGACTTCGACAACATCCGCCCCGGTCTCGCGGACCCAGTCAAGCCCGGAAATACCGAGATCAAAATAGCCCTTGTCAACATAGGTCGGGATCTCCTGCGGGCGCAGGATCTTAATCTTTCCTATACGGTGGTCGTTGATGCAGGGGTTGTAGTCTCGGTCCGTGCGCCGGACCTCAAGATCGGCCTCCTTGAAGAGCTGGAGCGTCTGCGCCTCAAGGCTGCCTTTTGGGAGTGCAAGGGTGATCATATCCTACTCCCTCTGGCGGCAAAAATGATAAATGTTTTAGGTTTGATTTTTTGACTTGTATTATTTTACAGGTTTTCGTCGAACGAATGGATGACAAGCCCGCTTAAAAGTTTTGGCTCAAACCACGTGGACTTGGGCGGCATGACGCCGCCGGCATCGGCGATTGAGAGCACCGTCCCGACCCGGACCGGCTGCATCGCAAACGCGAGCCGGTACTTACCGGCATCCACAAGTTTTTCAAGATCGGCGACCGGCCGGGCGCCGCCAAGGTACTGGAGCCGGGCATCGCCCCGGGGGTCCGTGATTCCGAGCATCCCTTCAAGCACCTGCGACTGGAGCACCGCGACGTCGAGCACATCAAGCGGACCGGCTTTTGGATCGACTGGCCGGGTACACTCGTACCATTTTCCTTCAAGGTAGAGGTGCATCACGTGGTATTTTTCCGGGTGGGCGATCTGCGGCGGAATATTATATCCGCTCCCGTCGACTTTTCCATACGGGGTGACCGTGTACCGCCTGCCAAGTTCACTAAGGAACGTTTCCGGAGTGTACTTTCCGAGATCGGTCAGGAGCCGGCTGTACCCGTGGATTTTTACCCGCTCGTGAGAGAAGAGCACACCCATGAAACGGCTGACTTCCCCGTCAACCCGTTCCCCGGCCGCTTTTTTCCGGTCTGAAAGGTTGACCGCAGCCTTTGCCCTGTGGTGGCCGTCGGCAATATAGAGATTGGGCACTTCTACAAACCGGCGCTCGATTTCATTGAGCGCCTTCTGGTCGGTAATAGAAAAGATCTGGTGGATATGTCCCTGCGGGGTTTTTACTTCTGCATCCGGTTTTTTGTTTCCGGAAATGAGCGATTCGATATATGAGAAAAGGCTGTCCGCGTCCCGGTACAGGAGCACAACCGGGCCGTTATGGGCTTTTACCGCATCAATATGGCGGGTCCGGTCCTCTTCCTTGTCGTACCGGGTCAGCTCGTGGCGCCGGATCCTGTTCGTGCGGTAATCCTCGGTATCAAGGCAGCAGCACAGGCCAATAAAAGTATCGCCGTCCTGCCGGATCCGGTACACGTACAGTGCTGCCCGGTCATCTTTTTTCATCCGGCCGCTTGTGATAAGCGCACGGAAATTTTCCCGCGCCCGCTCGTAGACCCGGTCGTCGTTTGGCGCAAGGTCCGGGAGTTCTGCATCGGACCGGCTTACGGTTAAAAAACTCTCCGGGTTATCTTTGATGATCGCACGTGCTTCTTCAGCGGTCACGACATCGTACGGGACAGCTGCAATTGACTGGGCTTCACCGGGTGCGGGGCGCACTCCGGCAAAACGATAAATCGTTACCATGATACCAACCAGCACCCCCGGAGACGGGGGCAAATCTGTCCCACATATTTGGGCGCGGTCACATATATAATCAAAGACACCGGCGGGCCGGACCTGACCGGGCTTGCCTATGACGCAACCTTATTGTACACGGCAGGCAAAGGGAATACTGCACAGTAAAAGGAATTCCCGTCTTCAGAGGCACGTTTCATGATCCGGTCCCACGATATCGTCCCCCCGCAGGGCCAGCCGGTTATCCGGCGGGCCGGGCCGGCGGATGTCGACGCGATTTATACTATCGAACGCGAAGCGTTTGTCGAAGCGTGGGACAAAGTGACATTTACTGAATCGCTTTCCTATTACCCCACAACATTTTTTGTCGCAATGCTCGACGGCCAGGTTACCGGGTTTATTATCGGGGCGCTTGAAGATACGGGAGAAAATATTTACGGCCATATCTGCAATTTTGCGGTCTCGTCACAGTTCCGGAAACATGGCATCGGCCGGCGGCTCGTGCTCCGGCTCGAACACCAGTTTGCGCTGGAGCTTGCCACCGCGTCCCAGCTGGAAGTCCGCCCGTCAAACACGCTTGCCCGGAAATTCTACCAGAAACTCGGGTACCAGGACGTCTTTTTAGTGGGCAGTTACTACGCAAACGGCGAAGATGCGTACGTGATGATGAAGTGGTTTTGTTACTGAGTTTTTCTTTGCACCTGTCCGGGTGCATCCCGTAATCAAATCACAACGGTTTTTCCCGTGAGATATGGAAAGATCAACGGGATAAAATTCCTGAACCCGGAAGAGAAGACATTTGACGAGCTCTTCCCGGATAAGCGGGCAAACCGGTAATTTTTTTTGGAACTCCCGGAACTTTCCAACAATTCTGGTGGGAAAATAATCACGGTATGCGATAAAAAAGCCCGTTTCTTCTTGTGGTTATGATAAAAAATATCTGCGCCGTCCGCGATTTTAAAAGACTGTTTTTGCTGGAAATGTCCTTGTAAACCTTATGCAAAGCACCGGTGCCACGCACTGATATATTATAGATTATGCCAATCCGAACAAACGGCGCACGGTCGAATTTGTGCAAAAAGAGGCTTAGGGTGTCATGACAAAGGGTTGGAAATACGGAGTATTTTTGTTGGCAGTCTTTCTTATGATTGCCACAGTCAGTGCGGGAACTGTCGAACATAAGTATACGGGTCCAAATATCTGTAAAAATCCCGGTACTGATACTTTTATTGACTTTGAAAATGGCGTCGATCTTGCACCTGTCACAACCCAGTATCCCGGTGTTGTTTTTTCAACAGAAGGCGAACCGAATACCTGGATTTATGGCGATGTGACAGACGATGATTACTGGAACTACCCCCTGTTTTACTGTAACGGTCATTTCTGGACAACAATTCCATATATGAAAGAGAGTGATTCCGGGCGTATCGATTTCCCCAATGGCGCAAGTTATGTGAGCGTACTTATCAGCGGTTACACGGATGTCGTAATGAATGCGTATGACGCTTCAGGAACCCTGGTAGATACAGCCGGCCCAATTAAAAATAATCTCAACACATCCACGATGGACCGGTTAACCGTTGAACACCCGGGGATCAGCTATGTAAAAATTCACGATGACGGCTATGTCTGGGTGATGGACGATCTTTGTATTGGCGTTACAGCCCTACCCGAGGCCGGATTTACTGCGGATATAAAAAGTGGCTCCGCACCCTTAACCGTCAACTTTACGGACAGTTCAACGAATTCCCCGACCCAATGGCAGTGGGATTTCGGTGATGGCGGTACTTCCATTCTCCAAAATCCGACCCATGAATATATCTCTCCCGGGACCTATACAGTCAAACTCACGGTAACAAACGCCGCTGGAAGTAACAGCGAAGTGAAAAATGATTACATCACCGTAAAAGAAGCAGTTTCGGATGCATTTACGATAACGGCAGAATGCCCTGTAGATATTTCCGTCACAGATCCGGATGGTCTCTCAATTAACAAACTGGTCAATGAAATTCCCGGGGCGACTTATACCGAACTTGGCATGGGTTCTGACGGCACCCCTGATGCGAAGATCGAAATTCCCGATAGAAAAACAGGGGATTACATCATCACCGTTACCCCAAAGCCCGGTGCCTCCCCGACAGCCACGTTTACCCTTCTCTTATCCTCTGATGGTATGCCCGATACAAAAATTGCAGACAACGTTCCCGTAAATCAGATTCCCGACAAGCCTTATGGGATTCGGGTTACACCGGGTGGCAGCCTGGTGGTTATTAATCCGGATGTAACGCCCGTTCCGGAATTCCCTTCCACACTCATGCCGGTTATCGGCGCTCTGGCATTCATCGGGACGGTGTTATTTATCCGGAGAACAAGGGAACACTAACCTTTTTGTTTTAGTTACGCTGTAGAAAACATCTTTTTTGACATCTCTACTCCAAAAAAAGGCGTTTTTAAAATCCCACGTTGGGCTTTCTCAGGAAAGCAGTTTTTTAGTAAAAGCAACGGGAGGTTATGGACTCTTTTTTGGATTTTACCCCGGTTGGTCATCAGTCTATCTATGGCGATGACGGGTTACCTGAAATTGCGGGAAAAAAAAGGACCGTATTACCGGCAGGACGATTAGATCCTGCCTGTAATTAATTCCATGCGAATCCGTGACGACCCGATTATCATACGAACCCAACATTGTACGGGGCTTCCGGCACCGCTGTCACGGACACAAGCGAGACAAGTAACCAGGCCGCAATGAGGATGATGATGATGAGCGGGATGACGATAGCGATAACAAATGCAAGGATCGCTTTACCCGTGCTCATCTCCTGGAGCTCGCGGATACCGAGTATGCCAAGGATCAGTGACCAGAGCGAAAAGAGGATCCCGATGAATGGGATCCAGCCAAGGAGCAGGCGGGGCGTGCTGCCGTAGATTACCGCATTTATTGTCTGCATAATCCCCTTACGGCCACCAAGGATGTATACCCAGAGGTGGAGCCATGCGGCAAAAATGAGCGTAAGGATACACCCTCCAACAAGCATTATGAGAAATACCGCGACCGGCAATGCAAGCCCAAATAGCGTACTGAACTCTGCCGGCATAACTGCTATGCCGACAGCGGCAATAATAGCTGACAGGACTGCATTGATCAGGAGAAGAACGCCGAAATACACAAACACCGGCTGGAATCCATCGTTTTTGGACTGCCGGAATGTTTCAACAGGATTTAAGAGAAATCCCTTTACTTTTGTTACCAGTGAATCTATCATGCTGGGGTCTGTTTACTCCCTAATGTGATATAAAGGAAATTCTCGTCCCAATTTATAAAATAACAAATATTGCGGGCTTTTTTAAAGGTAGTGCCTGAATAAACAAGAAATCAAAAGACCGGATATTTTGTTTTCAGGCCGATTTTTTACACGTTTTCTGTAACGGGTTTTTGGGAAAATTTTTCTGAAAAATAACGGGAGGTTGTTACCGCTTCTGCCCGCGTCCCAGTTCCTGGTGGGCCCGGGCGAGGTGCTGGGCGGCAAGCGCACCGATAAGCGAGAGTTCCCCGGCAAGCACACCGGCCCCGATAATCTCCGCGAGTTTCTTTGCATTTGTGCCCGGGGGGTTCCCGCCACCGGCAACGCCAAGGATCTTCAGGCATTCCTGCTGTGTGTCGACACCGGTCCCGCCGCCGACAGTCCCGACCGGAAGCGAAGGCAGGGTCACCGAAACATACACGCCGGTCTCCGTCTCATCGATTGTGGTAATACAGGTGCTGCCGTCAATGGAATGGGCGGCGTCCTGTCCGCAGGCAATAAACATCGCGGCGACGACATTTGCCGCATGGGCGTTGAACCCCATTGCCCCGGCCCGTGCAGAACCGATAAGGTTTTTCCGGTAGTTGACCTCGATCATGGATTTTGCGTCGGTCTTGAAGATTTTCTCAATGGTCTCGTGGGAAAGCGCAATTCCTGCAACTACGCTGCGTCCCCGTCCCATGATGCCGTTTATCACCGCGGGTTTTTTATCGGCGCACATGTTGCCAGAAAGGGCGATCAACCGGCCGCCGGTATTTTTCGCGATCTCTTCAGCGATCTTTGCGCTTGCGATGGTGACCATGTTCATGCCCATCGCGTCCTTGGTGTCAAATTCAAGCCGGACAAAGACGCTTGTGCCTGTAACAAAGGTAACAAGCCCGGTCATTTTCCCGTGGGTCGTGGTGGTCTGGGCGAGTGCGGCAAGTTCCTTTTCGTGGGCTTCGGCCCAGTCTGCAATCTTTTTTGCGTGCCCTACACTGTCTGCGGCAAAGACCGGGGCCCGTGTCATGCCGTCGTAGAGGATTCGCACTTCTGCCCCGCCGGCTTTTGTGATCGCACCTGCTCCCCGGTTCACCGACGCGATAAGTGCGCCTTCGGTTGTTGCAAGCGGCAGCCAGAAAGAACCTTTCGCGTACTCTCCGCTTATCGCAACCGGCCCGGCAACACCGACCGGCACCTGCACGGCGCCGATCATGTTCTCGCAGTTCCGTGTCGCCGCCCGGTCGACGTCTATCGAAAAGATGCCGATGTTATCCAGCGTCGCCCGGGTTTCTTTCTCAATAAATTCCCGCCGTACCCGAACGGCATCAACCGGTGCCATTAGTTTTTCAAGCTCGTAGATTTTGAGAAGACCCGCCTTGAGTTGTGCGTGGATTTGATGCTCTTTCTCGCGATCAGGGCCGTCTTTTTTTATCCCGGCCTCTTTACGGTGCCCGTCATCACCAGCCATGAATAAATGTTACACGTATAATGTTATGAGTGCAGTGGTTGTGAAATGACAGTCGAACAGTGGGGGGTGCAGGTACCGGCCCGGCGGGGTGAGGAGACCCGGCAGGCACTCCTTTTGGAAGGAGCGCTCGATGTTACGCTCAAAGTTCTGCGTAACGGCGATACGCTTATTTTTCCGGTATACGAGGAGCGTGAAGGCACAGCCCGGTTCGTGTTCGAGGAACAGCCGGGCCGGGTGGAGCTCCCCCGGCATGAACTGGTGGGCGGGATTGCGATCATGCAGGAGGACGATCCTGACGGGGCGGCAAAGATCCTTGCGTCCCGGCCATCTCTTCACACAGTGCTTTTCCCGACAAGCGAGGTTTCGGGAGAGTACCGGACCCGCGATTTTTCAGTTCTTGCCGGTACCCCGACGACCCGGACGGAAGTTGTCGAGCACGGGCACCGGTTTTGTGTTGACCTTGAAGGCGCGTATTTCTCGGCCCGGCTCTCGACTGAACGGCAGCGGATTATGGAACAGATAAAAGAGCACGAGACCGTGCTTGACATGTTTGCCGGGGTCGGGCCGTTTGCGATCACGCTTTCCCCGCATGCATCAGTTGTTGTCGCGGTGGACTTAAACCCGCAGGCAGTCCTCCTGATGATGGAAAATATCCGGAAGAACCGAGCGGAAAATGTTATCCCGGTGCTTGCGGATGCAAGGCGGCTTGAAAAGATCCTGCCGTGGAAGTTTGACCGGATCGTGATGAACCTCCCGCTTGCCGGTACGGAATTTTTACCGGAAGCGTTCCGGCTCGTGCGTCCCGGGGGTACTATCCATTTCTATTCACTTGTCTCAAAAGAGGGAGAGCATATCGCCCGGATCAGGGAACTTGGCGGGGCTGAAGTGACCGAGCGCGAGGTGCGGTCGTACTCGCCCGGACAGTGGCATGCGGTGTATGATATCGTGGTGGGGTGAGTGGAGGTCTCTTCTTCATACACCCACACTCCCTTTCCTCCCCTGAATTTCACGATGGTATCCGGCGTTGGAGCATGCGATCCGACCCCCAAAACAGGCCTTCTTTTTTGCGATTTCGGCCCCGGGATCCGGGAAAGCGGGGAATCGGAGGCTGAAATGGGGCAGGAATATCCTGATTATGGTTAAGCGGATATGGCACTAAAACCAGCACTCCCTTCACCGCATTTCTCCGTCGGAGACTTTCCGGCATGACCTGCCGTAAACACGAATTATTTGCATAAAAATCATGCTGTTTCACACACTTTTTTTGGGAAACGTCGATTTGATGTGATTTGAGGCAAACGGGGCATTTTCTGGAAACGCTAATGTACGCTAATGGGTGACAAAACTCATGGCCTGCTGGGTGCCTGGATGTGGCAGATGCAGGAAACCCCCTTTTTTAGGGTCACACCAGAGGGGTGGCTGGTTCATGAGGGGGTACCCCCACTTTAGCCAAGAGTGGGGTAGGGGGTAAGGTCCCTGTTTGCCCGACACAAGGGGAGGGGGTACCCCCCTCCTGGAAAAATGATGGAGGGGGGGTAGGGGGCCTCCCAGCTGTTCGTTTGTGCGATCCCGGTGCTTTTTTTGCATATGCTTATCTAACATTTCGCATGGAACTTACGACGGAAAACCCGGATGTGCTATGCCCATCATTTTTGATGAGGGGGAATGATTCAAGGCTGTTGGAAAGAGAGATACCCCCTCTTTGGTCAATAGTGGGGGAGGGGGTAGGGCCCCTGTTTGCCCGGCAGAAGGGGAGGGGGGTACCCCCCTCCTGGAAAAATGATGGAGGGGGGGTAGGGGGTCTCCCAGCTGTTCGTTTGTGCGATCCCGATGCTTTTTTTACATATGCTCATCTGGCGTTTCGCATGGAACTTTCGACGGAAAAACCAGATGTGGTGTGCTCAACATTTCTGGTAAGGGGGGATGATTCAAAGCTGGTAGAGAAGGGGTATACCCCCACTTTGGCCAAGAGTGGGGGAGGGGGTAGGACCCCTGTTTGCCCGGCAGAAGGGGAGGGGGGTGACCCCCCCTTGAAAAAATAATGGATGGGTGGCAGGGGGTCACCCCTTCTGCATTCCATTTTTCATAAAACTGTGGTACCCGTTTAATGTGAAATTTTTTTAACGGATCTGTCAGCGCTCATCAGAACCGAGAGTTTATCCACGTGACCGTTTTATCGGCCATTTCGCTCTCGGCATTGCTAAAGTTTTGAGTTCCATCCAGCAAAACCAGTAAAAAAGCCGGGTAAAAAAAAGTGTCTGCCAGTTTGATTATTAGGACAGAAACGTTAAGCAATGTTTCCCGAAACCGACAATTTATGTCTAAAAGACTGGGAATTGTCGCACTGGTGCTCATCGTGATGGCATCATGTGCAGGAGTATCGGCACAAGAACAAAGTAATGTTGTAAATGGCAACGGCTATCAGGTTCAACCCGCTCACGATGAGGGGATGACCCCGATGAGCATTCAGACAATTTATTCAACAATCACTCAGGATACCTATAACTCATCGGTTACTGCACGGGAGATTTTTGATACGAACGATCAGCTCCAAAATGATCATTTATCCGATCACGGCAGTGTTGCAGCGAAGGAAGCAGTAGATGACAACACGGTATACATAAGTACATGGGCCTGCTGAATTGAGGTGAATAAAACGGAAACGAAATGGATACTTATAGGAATTGTATTAGTATGCACGGTTATCAGTGCTGCTGCTGTCATGGTACCTTTGATGAATGCTCCGGTCAATTCCGCCCCGCAGGGATCTGCCACAGGGTTTATTTTAGAGACAAAACTTCCCGAATCCCCTGCTAAAGCGCCGGTATACAACGTTGTGCGGAAGGAGTCAATTTTTGAAGGATCAGAAAAAGTAATGGAAGTGAAATCCAGCATTCCCTCTGAAAAAGAGGCAGTAATCTTTGCAGAAAAAATCCTTGTTGATTATGGCGGGCTGCCCAAAGATGCGGTCCTTTCCCGGGTTCAACAGGTCTATCTCGATGAGTATAACCCGAAAACGGGATCTGTTGAACGGCAATATCCACAATTTACCCAGGTAATTTATTCACAGCAGATCAACGGAAGTCCGGTCGCCGGGCCCGGTGCAGAAATAAATATCGAACTGGGGGAAAATGGCGAATTGCTCCAGATCGAGAAAGCGTGGCGTCATGTTGAGTACGGTGGAGAGGTCCCGATAATTTCTGCGGCTGAAGCATACGAAAAGTTACAAAAACACGAGTTTTTCATAATTCCCCAGTCCCAACTATCAGGAGTGAAAATATCAAACGTAACACTTGCATATTATGCGGAAGACAGGGAGCACGATCAAAAAGTGTACTCCCCAATCTGGATTTTCTCCGGGTATAAACAAGGAGGTCAACCCTTCCCCTACATGGTCGATGCACGACGGGAGTAATACCTACTGATTATTGAGGATTTCGAAAAATCCTCTTTTTATCCGATTTGCGATTAATTTTTCCGTCGTAGATATTACAGCGAATCCTGCATTTTTGCTATTTAATCGAAATTCTCTATTATTATTTCTTTTTTTCTGTTATAACATGTTGACAAAACACATTTTTTTTATCTGGCACTCACCTTTTTCCGAGTCCGAAATGTACCCGAATTGAATAGCACAAAATCCCATCCTTAATTTCACGACGGTATCCAGAGTTTAGATAATGCGATCCGACCCCCAAAACAGGCCTTCTTTTCATTTTCACGTGCCAGAGCCCGTCCGGGAAAAGACCGTCCGTCCAATTAGGGCTAATTAGGCCCTTTTTAAAGCCCGCAAACCCCCACAATCAGGCAAACGGACCCCGAATTGGGGGTTTCTTCAAACAACGGGCCCCCTTTTTCGCGATTTCGGTCCCCGGGATCCGGGAGAGCAGGGAATCGGAGGCTGAAATGGGGCCGGAATACACTGGGTCTGATTAAGCGGATGGGGGCTGTTACCTCTATACCTCCACATGCGAGGAAAACGGACGCCGAAAAAATATCCCCATATGTATAATTCTACAGATTTTCTCGAAGTCGAAAATTGAGGGCCCCGCCTATAAGACTGGGAAGAAGGCGAGACCCGCGGAATACTGCATCGGTATTCACGCAAGGATGTCTGGACAATATGCAGATTTAGATTTTCTGTCCACATCCTCAAACTGCCAGTTTGATTATTTGGACAGAAACATTAAGCAATGTTTCCCGAAACCGACAATCTATGTCTAAAAGACTGGGAATTGTAGCACTGGTGCTTCTCGTGATGGCATCATGTGCAGTAGTATCGGCACAAGAACAAGGTAATGTTGTAAGTGGCAACGGCTATCAGGTTCAACCGGCTCAGGATGAGGGGATGACCCCGATGAGCATCCAGACAATTTATTCAACAATCACTCAGGGCACGACGAACCGGCACGCGAAGGTTGTTTCATCATATATCACGACCCTGAATGTTGACCTGAACTGGGGGAAAACCACGAATTCACTTCAGTTGAAAATTTACTCGCCGGATGGATACACATTTGGTCCCTACTACGACAATGCTGATGGATCCATAAATGGACGTATTAATCTGGATATAACCAACAGCAACGGGATAGCTCAGGGAACATGGTATTACGAGGTTTATGGATACAGCGTTTCAGGAACGCAAGCTTATACTATCTGAGTTATAAGGTACAATTAAATGAAACATGTATCAATCATTCTCCTTTTTTTATTAGTCATCGTTGTTAACATCACATTTGCACAGGCAGGTTATTCGGTAGAACCCCACTCGTCAATACGGCCTGGACCTGTGGATTCCCTTGGTGCCGACAGGGATGTGTCTTTTTTTGAACTCCCGCTCTGGATCCAAATCGCAGAGATCAGTGGATTCCTGGTAGCACTTTTCAGTGCAATAAAATTTGGCCCTGTTCTTGTCGGAAAAGTAAAAACGATCCTGCAGACTAAAATCCGGGCAGAAATTTTAGAATATATCAGGAGGCACCCGGGTTGTACGATTGCGGATCTTTCAAAAAAAACCGGGATTAACCGGGGTTCCGTGAAATATCATCTCTCTGTGCTTGTGATCGAACGAAAAATTGTCCGGAAAAAAGAGGGCAAACTCATGTTCCTGTTCACGAA
>DAOQAA010000037.1:0-19444 GCA_035353675.1 Methanoregula sp.
GGCTTTATTCCCATGGAATATTCCTCAAAGTTCTATACGTATAATGCGGTTTGACAACATAATAATATTGCCCGCGACAACCGCCGGATCCTCACCAAAGAGATGGATGACCGCTGTCGTTTTTGAAGTGCCCGTATCGATAATTACTTCCGGAACGCCGTCCCTGCAGCAGGAGGCGACGCCCCAGTCCATCGTATCGACACCGGGTGGTTGCCTGCTGCGGTCGATAGTGCAGCATTCAAGGAACATATCTTCAAGCACGCGGCGGACTGTATCCGAATACCTGACTGTCGCCGCGCAGCGCATGTCCGGATCAAATTTTGTCGCGGTGAGGATAATTTTCGCAATACCTGGATCGGTGCCAAACCCGCATGGCCCCGGTGCCCGGACCCCATTTCCTTCAACAACAAGTCCCCCGGATATGGCAGCAACACTCGTACTGTCACGTGCGCCGGTGATGGCATAACCGATATTTGTCCCGGTAGTAACAAGCCGGGGGTCCATTGATTCTGTAAGGAGTAACACGGCACGCGACAGCCGTGTAAGTGCCTCATTTCGCTGCTCGACAGGACTTGTCATAGTATCTGCAAATTTTGTTATTCCGGCAGGCTCTTATTTGCTTCTCTTTTAAAAAAATCAGGCAAGACCAAGTTCACCGCGTATGCCCATTAACCCGTCTAATGCGACAGCATAAAATTCAGGAAGTGCAAGGACCGGTACAATAAGCGCGATGCGTGACCGGTCGCACCCGGCCGCAAATGATTTTTCTTTTGATTTTTTTGTGACAGTCTTTACTGTTACGTCCGTTAGTCTGCCGCCTTTCACGAGCGCACAAGCAATGATAAGTCCGGATGCACTGTCTGCTGCCTGGAGCGCAATTTCAACCGGCTGGTCGTACGTTCCCGAAAAGAGATGATGATTGTGCCGCCGGACAATTCCGGTAACCTCGTTATCAATGCCGTGGCTTAAGAGGATTTCCGCACCCTTTGCACCATGCACCTGCATATCCCCACCGATAAGTTCGAAATCGATATCGTGGAGGATCCCGATTGTCTCCCAGAGTTCCGGATTCTCACCGAGTCGTTTTGCAAGTGCTTTCATTATGGCACCGGTTGCAAGACAATGTTTCACAAGCCCGTCATTATGTACATACTGGTGAAGCAGGGCTATCGCGGCTAAACGTTCCATACTGTGTGATGGGAATGCCTTGTTCATCAGCCTGACGACAGGATTTTACAAAGATATGCATATAACCGTAAAAAGCGAATATGCCTTGGATGGATGCGCGTCTGCTTGATGTACTTATCGGAGTGGCCGGTTTTATTATCCTGGTCATTCTCCTGGCAGTACTCCCGATGGTGATAAGCGCCGGGCCTGCCTACCTGCTCGCAATAATTGTCTTTATCCTGTTCCTGGCAATAGCAGGGTACCGGGTCAATGAAAAGATAACATAAAACATTTCATAAAACATTTTTTTTGTTTATTCTCACAGTGACGAAAAATTAAATGAGTAATTTCGAGAATTTTTTACAGTTTTGCCCTCCATAAAAGCCAGTACCTGCGATTCCACCTTGCGGTAAATGCGCCATGAAATGTTAACCGGAAAACCGGGCTGTCTTTTCACATGAAAGCAGGGCGATGGTGAACAGCAGTCCCTAAAAGAAGATAAAAACCACTGTACATCTTCCGTATGGAATGCCCTTGTTTCAATACCTATAGGCATCCGGAAGACCGTTCATGAGGAATTTTTCAAAAAATTTGTGCATTATTTCCGTGGTGCCGGAGCCCGTTTATTTTACGGCAATATTGCCGATTACGGCACCTGTTTTTATCCACCATGACCATTTGACCTTCCTCTTTTTGGCAGGCAAAGGAAGGGCGCTATTTTGCAGGTTCATTTCCTGACTAAATTCGTTATTTTTACAAAATATCGATTATTAACGGGAGTTTCTATGGGCGTGGACATTATTTCCACTGGAACCTTCCGGACCTGTGATTTGATGGACAGGTCCTTCGTCGGAGAGAGGATCCTGTAAAACCACAGGTCCGGCCGATACCCTGCTTTATATCCTCCGGGTAAGCATGACAGGATACAACCCTGACGGGACCCCGTTTTATATGTTTAACCCAATCCAAAACAAGAAATTTTTCAGGAATTTTTCCGATCTTTTTCTGCGACCGGTGGTTTTGTCGGTGCGGGTTTATGCGGTCGTGACTTTTTTGCCTTGTAATAACTGAGCGGGTGGCTCACCTTTTCGCAGAGTGGATCCCTGTGCACGCACAACCCGGTTGTCTGCATCGCGGCGCAGGCCGGAGTAGTATACTCGGTACTCGTGCCCCCGCGCCCGGTAATGTGTTCGACCTGGTACATAGTCATCTCGACATTAAAATCCGGGGACCGGGCGTAGAGTTCAGCAATGCCGTTAATGTCCATGCCGATATTATGGAGAAATGCAGTGAGCGAGAACCGGCCGGCATGGGTAAGGTTTGTGCCGGCCGCGAGCGCAGAAATAAGCGCCTGCATGCATGGCGGAAAGGCGCTTTCCTCCACCTTGCCAAACTGCCGCAGCATCTGTTCCTGGTACGCTTTTTTAATCTCCTCCGTTTTTGGCGCAAGCAGTTCGCAGATCTCTTTTGGCACCCGGTGCGGAAGATCGCGGCGCAGGAGCACGCGGATCCGTTCCCGCAACAATTCATAACGCTCGTTTTTATTGACCGTTACAAATCCCCGCGTTACCTGGCGGTTGATGAGCCGGTACCGGTTATCGTGCAATGGCGCAACAAGTTCCACATAATCGGCGACTGGCATCCGGTCATGTGAGATCCGTATTCCCAGTTCATCGGCAATCTCAGTCCATAACCGGGAATAGTCCCCGTTGTCCTGCACGTAATTGCTGTTCCACTCTTCCTCGTTTACAAGAAAATAGTAGGCACGCTCAGCCTCGTACCGGGTCAGCCGGTCGATGAGCTGCCTGTCACTGACGCAGGATGCGATGATCCGTGCGAGCGCATATGAAGCGATCTCGTCTTCAGGAGATTCACAGACTTCGGGAACCCTGTTTTTCCTGGGATTTGCCGCTTCTGTTATTCTTTCAATCGCCTGAGATACAAGGGCTTCGCCTTTGGGCGTACCAAGAAGTGAACCAAGCGAAGTAAACCGTGACCGTATAGGATCCTGTGCTTTTTTTAAAAAAGGAAAATGGGAGAGTTCCTTGCCGGAAGGCACAAAGTCCATTCAGTCAGCCTCAATCCGGGGCGCAAGGAGATACTCTACGTGCCCGTTACCGCCGGCAATATCAAAGGAGAACCGGACCGGGTGATCGATGCCAAGGCAGATTTCGACTTCTGTGGCCTTTGCCATCACTTTACCCATGTCCCTGAGATAGTCAAGGGAAAAGAGTGAGCGGGTCTCGACCGGGGTAAGCGACTTGAGTTCGTCTTTTCCAAACTCTCTCTGGATGTGATCGGTATCGCCCTCAGCCACCATGTAAAAGGTCTGGTCCTTGGGGTTGATTCCTATCGCAATCTTGTCCGAGATCACCGCAGCAGCTTTTATTGCATTGTTGAGATCCTCGCCGGAAATAACAACTTTTCCCGGGAGGTTGATGGTCGGTGAGTTCGGGTCTTTCCTGATCGTGTTTGTATCAAGAAGCGTGATGGAGTAATGGTATCCATGGACGCTGACCGCCATCTTCTGTGCATTATCCACATGTTCGAGACTGATAAGGTCGCCTTTTCCACCCATGTTAAAAATATTTTTCATCTTGGAAATGTCAACCCCCAGCTCGCTTTTTGTGGCATTGAACGTGTCAAATGCCTCTTTTTTGAGCGTGAAGGCGATCATGGCGACATTAGCGGTGTCTACAGCCCTTGTGGAGATACTGTCTTCCGCAGTATGCAGCCGGCATTCAGGAACGAGTGCCGAGATCGCGTCAATGGCCTCCCGGAAAATTTCTGCGTCAATTGTTGCTTTTAACATCGCTTTCCCCTTAACAACTGTTTATACAGTATATCGTCATACTTTAATTATAGTATTTTGGGTTTGTTTCACGAAATATTCGCAGGTGGTAGACGATTATGGGTTCGCAATGGACACGGGACAAGGTATATCTCCGGGCAAAACAGGAAGGATTCCGGTCCCGGGCTTCCTACAAGCTCATCGAGATCCAGGATAAATTCAACATTATCCGTGATGACGATAACATTATTGATCTTGGGGCAGCACCGGGCAGCTGGCTCCAGGTGCTACGGACTCTTACAAAAGGAAGAGTGCTTGGGATTGACCTAAATCCGATAGCTTCCCTTGAAGGGGTTGAGACACTCGAAGGCGATCTTACTGACCCGGCAGTCCAGAAACAAGCGAGGGAGATGCTTGGGACAGTTAGTATTGTCGTATGCGATGCAGCTCCAAAACTCTCCGGGCACAAGAGTTACGACCAGGCCCGGGCCATTGCTCTTGGAGAAGAAGCGCTGCACTTTGCCTGCCATGTGTTAAAACCAGGCGGGAACTTTGCGATAAAATCATTCCAGGGCGTGGATTTCCCTGAACTGTTAACCGAAATAAAAGAGCACTTTTACGTCGTGAAAACATATTCGACAAAAGCTACCAGGAAAGGATCCACGGAAATATATATCATCGCAAAGAACTTTAAGGGTTGAACACGCCCTATGACCCAAGCGCTCAAGGATTCTTACGGACGACCGGTAACAAACCTCCGCATCAGCCTCACATCACGGTGTAACCTTTCCTGCATATACTGCCATGCTGAAGGTGAGAAAAACCCGGAAAGCGAGATGAGGTCGGATGAGATCATCGCAATCATGGAGACTGCGGCAAAATTCGGGATCCGTAACATAAAATTCACCGGTGGCGAACCCCTGATCCGTCCGGATATCCTTGATGTCATACGGGCAGTCCCGAAAGGTATCGAGTGCTCGATAACCACAAATGGCATCCTGCTTTCAGAAATGGCGGCTGATTTAAAAGCCGCCGGCCTTCGCAGGGTCAATGTCAGCCTTGACAGCCTGAACCCGGAAACCTATAAAAAAATCACCGGCAGTGACCGGCTTGGAGAGGTCCTTGCCGGTATTGATGCGGCACTTGAAGTCGGGCTTACTCCTGTCAAACTCAACATGGTGGTCCTTTTCGGTATCAACGACATGGAACTGGATGATTTCCTTGATTATATCCGGGGCAACCGCAATCTTGTCCTCCAGCTTATCGAGCTGATGCATTTTAACAACTGCGAATTCCACGAAGACTTAAGCAGTGTTGAAAATGATCTTGCCGCACGATCAGAGCAAATCCTTACCCGCAGGATGCACCACCGCAAAAAATACTGCCTTGACGGTGCCGAAGTAGAAATCGTGCGCCCGCTGCATAACACCGAATTCTGTTCGTTCTGCAACCGTCTCCGTGTTACCTCGGATGGGAAACTGAAACCATGCCTGCTGCGGACGGACAACCATGTCACGATCCGCGGTAAAAAAGGTGAGGAACTCGAAGCACTTTTCCAGGAAGCTGTAGCGCGAAGGGAACCGTTTTTTAAGTAACTTCTTTTTGGGATGTTAATTCCCGGAACTGTATTGGATTGTAGTATTACGGGAATATATTTACAATTCCGGTGTATACTAAAATCGTATGAACACTGACAACGAATACCTCCGCGTCCTTACCCATCTTTATGAAAAATCCCTGATCCTTCACGACACTTCGCTTTTTAATAAGACACTGTACTTTTATTTCCTTGACTCCATAGCCCATATCGACTATACCTGCGGCATTTACGCGTTCAATTACCAGTCGCCGAAAAATATTATGGGTGCTGAATATATGCGCTGGCGTATCGATGAGGAAAAAAAGGGAGACCGGGCGCAGTTCCCGGCATTTATCGAGTGGCTCAAAACCGCCCGGCCGGAAAAATTTGCTGCCCTGCCTTCACTCTGGCAGATGATCTATGACCCGGAAGACCCGGCAGAGTACCGGAGTTTCCGTATCGTCATTGACCCGGATAGCCGCCAGGCAATACCCGCAGATTTCTTTTACGCGGTTATCGATGATTTTTTTGAACAGGATTTCTTAAAAAGCATATATGAAGAAGCGTCACTCTCGACGCTTTTTAAGACATTTGTATCTGAACACAAGGTCTGAACCGGCATGGACGTAAGCCGAATCTGTCAGGAACTCGTGGCGTTAAAAAGCGAGAATCCGCCAGGGGATACCTCCGGTGTTATCGAATATATCCGGGATTTTCTTGACGCCCGGGGCATTACGTCTAAAATCACGAATGCCGGAAAAGGGAAGTGCAACCTGGTAACAAGCGGGCCAAAAAAATCTCTTCTCTTCTGCGGGCACGTTGATGTTGTGCCGGCTCTTGATGAGGGGTGGACCTATCCCCCGTATGCCGGTACGATAAAAGAAGGATATGTCTGGGGCCGGGGGGCTACCGATATGAAAGGCGGGTGTGCGGCAATGCTTGCTGCATGCGATGCGTTCCTGCATACGGGAAATGATTTACCGGCAACTCTTGCGTTTGTCTGTGATGAGGAAACCGGCGGCAGGGGCGGGATCCGGTACCTGCTCGCGCACGATTTGGTAAGTCCCTGTGACTGCCTGATTGCCGAACCAACGCCGGCACGGCATCCCTGCCTTGGCCAGAAAGGGCTCTGTCGTTTCCGGATGAAATTTACCGGGACTCCGGGGCATGGTTCCCTGTACCCGACTGTTGGCGTAAGCGCGATCATGGAGGCGATGGAACTGCTTGATTACATAAAAAGTCTGCATGACCGGAAATTCGTGCACGATGATAAACTCCAAAAGATTATCCGGCAATCATCAAAGGTCTTTTCCGAAGAGTTCCACATACGGACCGGTAGTGATATCCTTGAACGGATTACCTATAATCCCGGCGTTATTGCAGGAGGGGAAAAAATCAACATTGTGGCACAACAGTGTTCGGTCGACCTCGAACTGCGGATTCCCTGGGGGTGCAGTATTCCGGACCTCGTCCGGGATATTCACGGACACGTCCCGGATGGCACCGTTATAAAAGAGATGACTCATGTTCCTTCATTTACGGACCCTGACTGTGCTTTTGCGGGTATAGTCTGCAACGAAGTGAAGAAAGTATATGGCGGGGAGGTTTTTCCCATCGTCCAGTGGGCGGCAAGCGATGCCCGGCACCTCCGGTCCAAAGGATTTTCTGTAATTGAATATGGTCCGGGAGAACTTGCAACGCTTCACGGTATCAATGAACGGGTCTCTGTCAACTCACTTGAAAATGCAGTAAAAATATACTACGGAGTCCTTCAGGCTTACTGCAATAAAACCGGAACAACACATGCCCGGCATGGATAAATCCGGCATGGTACTGATAATACAATTACTAAATATCCAAATCCCGTGACAAACAGGCAATAAAGTAAAAAAATCAATTCTTCCGTCGCATCATACCAGCACATGCCATCCCTGCAATGACAAGTGCCGCAAGAACGCCGAATGGTGAGAGCGGGGTATATGTTGTTTTTATTGCAACCGGTTCTTCTGTCGGGGTATCAGTACCTGCAGGTAATAATTCTGCTACAGTTCCCGTGGTTATAACCGGTGCTGTGGTAACCGATGTTGCAGGTACTGTCTTGGTTACACCGCCCAGCACCCAGCCTGTGTCTTTTGGGGTTGGTGTGCCGGTGACTTGATAGACCTGTCCCTTGCCCCTTACGGCTTCCTTGTTCTTTTGTGCTTCAGTATACTCCGGGTTGAGGGACAGGGCGGTGGTAAAACAATTCATTGCTTCCTGGTACCTGCCAAGACCGGTCAGTGCCAGACCCTTGTTGTTCCAGATCTCGGCATTTGTTGTCGTTTCCCGGGTTGCATGGTCGAACGCATCAAGCGCTTCGGTGTATTTTTCAAGCGATAAATATATGCGACCGACCTGGTTCCACGCATCTGCATTATGAGGATCGAGATTTGTACACTTTTTATACGCATTAAGAGCGGCATCCGTGTTTCCGGTATTTTCATATGACGATGCAAGGTTACAATACGCTTCGGCATTATTGGTCACTGTTGTAGTCAGTTTCTCATATGCCACAATGGCTTCATCATACCTGCCAAGTTTATAGAGCGCATATGCTTTTGCATTTAGCGTTTCGGAATCCGTCCGTATGGCAAGTGCCTGGTTTGCGGCATCAAGCGCCTCTGAATACCGTCCCAGTTCATTAAGAACGACAGCCTTACCCGAAAGGGCATACACATACGATGGATCTATCGCGAGCGCATTGTTGTAATCGGTAAGAGCCTCTTCATAATTCCCAAGTTTTACAGCGTTTTCGCCTTTTGAGCACCAGTCAAGTGGATCCTCCGCTGCCACAGCAGGAACCAGGATAAAGATAATGAGAAGCAGGAGACCTGCTTTTGCGCTCGTCTGCATATCCGAAAATTCACTCTAATCGCAGATGAATGTATTGTTTTTTGGCTCACCGTGAATTATTCTGCGGATTTGGGATATGTCTGCCCGGCAAGACCTATGGTGACAGCAACGGTTACTGCCATAATTGCGGTGACGGTAAATGCTATAAAAAAACCGAATATGTCCGTAATAATTCCGGCAATGAACGGGAGGAGTGCCATCCCGAGGTAACTTGCAGTCGAGAAAAGTCCCATAAGAAATCCCTGGTGATCGGGCACAGCGGCAAGATATGCCATCTGGGCGATCATCACAATCCCGGCAAGAGCGCCAAGGACGATAAATCCAAGCGGTGTTATGTATGCAAGAATAACGCCCGCTGCCATAAAGACCGCAGACCAGCGGATTACCGGCACCGGGTGAAGCGGGATACGCGAGACCACAAGTACGGTAACGATAGTGGCAACACTCATGCTGGCAATCCACAGCCCGGTTATATCCGATTCCAGACCTGAAAATTTCGGGTACAATGAAGACATGACACCCGTAATTCCAATAAGGATCACTGCTGAGTACCACATCCAGACATTGTCACGGACAAACGGCAGGACCCGGTCGGGATCTTTTTGTTTTCCCAAAGAAATTGAGCTGTTACTGAAAAATGCGCTGCCTGCGAGCGCGACAATTGTAAAAAGAGTGAATATTCCAATCCCCATTAACGGCTTTTCGAACTGGATCGCAAGCCCGCCTGCAATCACAAGCCCGAGAACAAGCCCGAGGTTCTGCATCGCCATATAATAGCCGCTCATGCGGGTGTGATCGGTCCGTGAATTTACATAAGAAAGTGCAGCAGCGACAAAGAGGCCGGCACCGATTCCCTCGCAGCCCCTTAAAATGACGACAATTATTGGTGCTGTGGCAAAAAAAAGCAGGGCTCCGGTTACTGTAGTGATGAGAAGGCCCGCAAGTATGACAGGTTTTGAGCCTTTACGATCGGAAAGCACCCCGCCCGGCAGGGTCGAGATAAAAGCACCGAAAAAATATGCTGAATAAATTGCGCCCTGCCATGCTGATTGTCCCGCAAATGACGGCAGCACCGGGACAATCGCATTTGAGAGCGCCATGACCGCAAAGGCGCCAAGACAGACTGTGACAAGGAATGTCTTAGACGCTGCCATGCGATCAGATCATGCGGTATGTCTCAAGGTTCATTGGGGAATGAGTCTGGATATGGTATCGCTTGTAAATGGAACTGGCAAGATCGATCGTGTTGTTCTCATCCCCGTGGATACAGAAAATCTTCTCAGGCCTCGGCTGGATCTGGCCGATATAGTTCATCAGCTGCCTCCTGTCCGAATGTCCCGAGAACCCGTCGATTGTTTCGATCTGGAGGTTAATAGTGATGGTGCCTTTCCGCCCGAGAGGCACCTCGCGCCAGCCTTTCTGGATGCGCCGTCCCTGTGTGCCTTCAGCCTGGTACCCTACAAAGACAAGCGCGTTTTTCTCGTCTTCGGCAAGGTTTGTCAGGTATTCCATGACAGGCCCGCCATTGAGCATACCACTTGTTGAAATAATGACGCAGGGTTCCCCGTTAATTACTTTCTCGCGGAGATCCGCAGAATCCACCTGCTGGAAACATTCGGCAAGGAACGGGTTCATTCCTTCCCGGAAGATCAGGTTCCGGAGATCGTTATTGAGATATTCCGGATATGTCGTGTGGATTGCAGTAGCCTCGCGGATCATCCCGTCAAGGTAAATCTTAACCTTCGGGACTTTACCAAGACGCATTCCTTCTTCAAGCGCAAGCATAACTTCCTGCGACCGTCCGACTGCGAATGCAGGGATAATGACCTTGCCGCCCCGCGAGAGAACTGTGTTGATGATCTCGTACAGTTTTGTTTCTGCATCAGAGCGTGCGGGCTGGAAATCATTCGAGCCGCCGTACGTGCTTTCCATGAAAAGCGTCTCAAGCCGGGGGAACTGGTTAATCGCCGGGTTAAACAGGCGGCTCTTGCTGTAATTGAAGTCGCCGGTAAAGGCGATGTTATAAAGGCCGTCGCCAATGTGGAAATGAGCAATTGCAGAACCCAGGATATGGCCGGCATTATGGAAGGTGAGTTTAATGTCAGGGGCAATATCGGTCACGCTGCCATAATTCAGGGTGATTGAATGGCGGATATAGGTCTTGACCTCGTTTGAACTGTATGGGATTTTACGACCTTCCTTGTTTACGACATCCAGGTAATCGAGCTGGAGCATTGCGGAGAGATCCCGGGTAGGGGGTGTAGAGTAGACCGGGCCTTCGTAACCGTATTTGTAAAGGAGAGGAACAAGCGCACAGTGATCAAGATGTGCATGGGTGAGAACAACCGCATCGAGCTGGGTCAGCGGGTGGATTTCGGGAACATAAAGATATGGGGTGGCACTGGAGTTGTCAGGCTTCTCACCGCAGTCAATAAGGACCCGGCTGTCCGGGGTCGTCAGTAAAAATGCAGCCCGGCCGACTTCGCGGCAGCAGCCGAGGGTGGTGACACGGACCCACTGGTCTTTTTTCGTGGCATCCTTGTTTGCATCATCGCGGCCCGGAATATCACGGTGGATCCGCCGTCCGATTGTACGCAGGAACTGTTTTCGCTCGTCATTTACAGACCGCAGGTATTGGCGGACCTGTTTTACCGTGCTGCTCTCAATGGGGGGAGTGCGGACAACTTTTGGTGTCCAGCCGATGTGACGGGTAATATCCCGGAGTGTTATACCGTTTTTCCCAATCACGACGCCGGGTTTTTCCGCTTCGATTAACACTTCCCCGGTGTCCGGGTCAAAAAAGATATCTGTGATGCCAGAGGATTCCGGGACAACGGCCCGAATCTCGGTTGCTGCTTTTTCCGGGTCTTCAAGGATGGTCGGTCTGACGACGATCCGTTTTCTTAAGTCCCGGGCAAGGATCCTTATCAAGTCTGCCTCATCGGCAAACTTTTTCGGGTCATCGGTATAGATGACCAGTTCAGGGCCTTCGAATTCTACATCTTTAACTGTTATGCCCGCTGGCACTTTCTCGTTAATCTTGTCTTTGAGCTCTTTTAGCCTGTCTTCAATTAACATAAAGAAACGTCCTAAAAAAAGAATTATGCGGAATTTTTAACGAGATATTTTTTGAGTACATCCTCGTCAAGTTCCTGGTACTTGTCTTTGGTGATCACAACTACGTGGATGCCCTCACCGGAGCCGGCATCACGCTTCATTGCCGCCTTTAATGCACGGACTGCAAGTTCAATTGCCTCTTCTTCTTTCATGTTCGGGGAGTACCGGTCTTCCAGCACACCATAAGCCATGGGCGAACCGGAACCTGTCGACACAATATCTTCTTCTTTTGTCGCTCCGCCCATTGCATCCACCGAGTATACGCTGGGTCCGTGTTCGTCAATTCCGCCAACGAGCAACTGGACATAATATGGCATATACCTGTTCTGGTTTAAGTAATTGGAAAGGAGGGTTGACGCTGCACCGACCGTTATCGTACGGGACCTGCGGATCTGGTACAGGTTGCATTCGACCGTGATAATGCGTGTGAGCTGCTGGGCATCACCAACGCCACCGGCAATTGTCATGCCAATCCGGTCTGCAATCTGGTATACTTTCTTTGCACGTTTGCTTGCAATCATGTACCCCATGGTTGCACGTTTCTCTGTGGCAAGGATCACTCCTTCGGCAAATACCAGTCCTACCGTCGTGGTCCCTGTCATAGATTCCTGGGAATGTTCAGGCATATTACACCTCTAAAAACAAATGAACGCCAAAAATCAATTAAAAGCGCTTTAAGGTATTAGATGATACTTAAAAATTTAAAGGTTGCTATCGGCCACTGACGCGAAGAACCACCAGTTGCCCGGCAATCCGGTTATTCTGTATCGTCTTTACACAACACCCTGATAAGATCCCGGTCGTAGAGCATTGCAACAAGGCGCTTGTCGCCGTTTACGACCGGCAGCTGGTCGACACGGGACCGGCGCATCTTTAATGCACATTCGCTGACTTCGGCATTCTTTGGCACGGCCACGACATTTTTTACCATGGCAACTTTGACCTGCCGGTTGGGCAGCTGCACACGGGATATGCCGAAACTGATTGTATGATTGTCCCGGATGCTTTCCCACGTCCATTCGTCATCATCAGTGCCGTTGGAGAAATCACTTACCCCTACAGAGTCTTCGATACTTGAACTCCGTATGAGATCACGTTCTGAAATTATGCCCTGCAGCACACTGTCGGAATTCAGGATCGGGATTGCATCCACGCCTGAAATTTCCATGACACGTCCCACAAGGGGGAGCGGGGTGTCTTCCCACAGGGCAAATGTCTTGCTGGTATAGACATCCTTGATCTCATCCTTGATCTTCATCTGGGCAATTGCATGGATAAGATCTGCTACCGAAAGCAGGCCGACGAGTTTGTTGTCCTCGACAACCGGCAGTCTCCGGATCCGTTGAGTGACCAGCAGCCGGGCGGCCTCGCGGATATCTGCGTCAGGTCCGATCGTAACCGGTTTTGCCGTCATAAGGAGCCCAAGCTGGGTCTCTTCCGGCTTACTCAACAGATCCTTGCGGGTGATAATCCCGATAAGTTTCTTGTTTTTTAATACCGGTACTCCGGATATGCCTGTCCTTTTGAGGATTTTTAAGACATCGTCACGGTTACCGGGAATATCGACATGAACGACATCGGCCGTCATGTAGTCTTTAACAAGCATTGACGTTATGATCTCACCACCATGGTCGTAACCGTGCTGTGAGCGGTGATGTAACTACTGACACTGCCAATCAGCAGGCGATCAGTCTGGCTTTTCCCGTGGGAACCGGCAATAATGAGATCAGTTTTTTCGGATTTTGCAAGCGCAATAATTTCGGTTCCCGCGTGACCCTGTTTCATATGCGTGATAAGGGCAACCCCGTTTTTAGCTGCGGTCTTTTTTGCATTTTCAAGAACGGTATTTCCCTCGGTCTCGAGTACGCGGTACATTATTTCTACAGTATTATCTGATGGGAGAGATGAGAAGAGGCCGGTCTCTATTACATAGACGGCATGAAGCCTGGCATTCCATACCTTAGCTTCGTCGACAGCCCGTTCTATTGCCCGGTCACTTGCTTCTGAACCATCGATTGCTACGAGTATGTTAGTAAACACTGGCATCACCCAAAACAAACATGCCATTTTTATTGCGCGTTTAAATTAAAAACGTTATTCATAATTGTGTTAAGTGGAGCACGTTTTATAATGGAAGTGACAGGATCGTGACTAAACGCGAGTGCTGAATGGGTTGGATCCAGTGTAAAAAAGGCTGCGCGTGTACCTTTACGAATAAAGAATGGCGATCCGGTGAACTGCGATCCGGCCACTGCCGATATGAGCACGGTTTTTGGATCGAGGCGGTATACTGTTGCGGTAAATGCCATTTCTGAAAACATATCCGGCGGGACAAACATTACATTGTCTGTGCCAAGTATGACTGTGCATCCAAGGTCAAGCATTTGTGAGAGGGGAGGGTGCCGGGCAGATTGTGTCACGCCCAGCGTCCAGTTTGAACGCGGGCAGACTGCTATCGGGATCTCTTTTTCTGCACATTCCCTCAACTGTTTTTTTGTCGCGTGGGTCATGTGGATAAGAAGGTCCGGTTCAAACGAAAGCGCAGCATCAATGTCTTCCTTGTCCCGTTCACCTGCATGAAACGCGATCCGTTTACCTGCCTTTTTAGCTGCACTGACCTGTTGTTCCACACCGGATACATCCCGCGTGCTGCTGATCCCAAGGCCATCTGCATCCGATTCACCGCCCTCACGACCAAAAATGACGGGCAAAAAGTCAAGACCTTCGGCTGCTTTTTTAAGCGCATGGACACCGGCCCTGCTGCCTTCCCGGAAATCTGCGCACCCGAACGTCCCAGAGTTTACCATGCCGGAAATTGATCCCCGCATTGCCTCGACAAGTTTTTGATGCGGTGTGGCGGCAAGGATGCGGTGCTTGAGTCCATCCGGGGGTGTCACCATGCTGACAAGATCGCCGCCATCCCTGCAGTCCATGGCAACTGTGTCTCCAAGATGGGTGTGTGCATCAAAGAACGCCGGGCAGATCCATATGTCTGGTGCTTTCGCGTTCTCCTCAATTTGGGTAATCACGCCATTTTCGATCACGATATCGACCGGACATGGCGCGAGCTCTTCACCAAGCAGCGCATAACCGGAAACAATCTGTGGGGTGCTCATGAAATGTCGTGACTCTCTTTTATATATCGAAAAATGAAATATATTCGCATGGCAAAGAAACAAGGCGGAAGATTACTTTCATCGGCAGGTCTCGTCAATTATTACGAGAGCGAGGACCGGCGTGCTGTCCATATCAGCCCGATAATGGTCATGGCAGTAGCAGCAGTCATCGGTATCATTACTCTCGTCCTCAATCTAATCTTCTCAACAAGCGCATAAATCCGGTCCATACTTACGGACCGGATCAACTTTTTTCTTGAACTGATTACGGGCAGTTTGCTTTGAGCAGCCTGCGGGTGATATCCTCGTCTTTTGTGAAGTACAGGTTATCGTGACCGCTCCATGACGGGCAGTTTCGGAAGTGGACAACCGGGACTCCGTTATTGCTTTCGCCCATCACAAAATTTGCAAACCCGGCGATTTCGTCAACGACTGCTTCCTCGGTGATCTTGAGTTCGTGGCCAAAGAGATCAGTGTCGCCCCTGAAATCGCGTATGGCAGTAAACCCGCTCCAGCCAATGGCATGGCCGGTCTGCCCTCTCCGGAATGATCGCCCACAGGTATCGGTAATAATTATTCCGGTGTTTTTTCCGGTAATCGCTTGTATTTCGTCCCGGATTTCAGCCGCCGATTTCATTGGGTCTGGTGGCAGAAAGATCACATTGCCATCATCAATATTGCTCTGGTCGACGCCGGCCCGTACTCCGATATGACCAAACGGCAGTTCCGAGAGGATAAACGGGTGTTCCATGATAATGTCTTTTGATGAGTCAAGAACAGCCTGGACAAAACGCGGGTCCTCGCCGTTTAATTTTGCGAGGCGCATGGCACGTTCTGACGGGGTAATCTGGGAAAGCGGTTTTGTATATCCCTTTGATTTTGAATATATCGTTGACGCGATGGAGATTATATCCCCGTTTTCGATCTTTACCCGTTCACATATCATTGCAGCAATATTATCACCGTGTTTTATGAGGGGAAGTCCCCGTACTCCGGTGACGACAATATTTTCCATACCGGTTCTATGGGTTGATCGCCCGATATAGGGATTTCGTTTATTGTTTTGTTGGCTATGCAGAGAATATGGACTGGATGTCCATCCTGGGAAGCCTTCTTGTGCATGAAATTTATCACAGGTGCGCTCTACAGTCCTGCCCTGCGCCAATATATTTTTATAGGGGATAGACTGATCACCTCATATTTATGTACCTTATCCTCCGTTGTCCGGGGTGCAGGGCTTTTACCTACGTGGACCGGTTCCAGAAGTGGAAACTTTGTCCGGCCTGTGGTTACGCGTACGAAGTGGCAAAAGTCCCGGCATACCTTGAAGTGGGGGATTACCGTGAAGCCGAACATATTGTCCGGCAGATGGAGAAATACCTGCATGCGCATAAGAAAAAGGATTTTACTCCGGAAGAGTCGGCAGAACTGCGCAGGCATTATGCGGAATGGTTTATGAAAAAGTGTTGACAGGATTGCTTTTCGATTTTTTTTGTAGAATTCCTGATTTTTTTGTAGAATTCCTGATATTTTGTTTTGCAATAACCTGTTTTCATTATTTTGATCTACTTTTTTTCAACCTGGCCCCCTGCCAAAAAAATTTGGGAACCCCCCTGCCCCCCCTCCAAATGTTTGGGAGAAATGCCGGATACCCCCTCCCACGTAAACAAAAGGAGGGGGTCACCCTTAAATTCCAGTCCCAACACTTATGCTTCGCGTGGAATCTTTCGTCCTGAACACAATGCCACCCCTCCCAATCATTCATGAGGTGGGGGCCTGTCTTTCATGTCATGGGAGGGGGTGACCATCCGTGTTATGTGGATCAAGGGTGACCCCCCACCCCCCAGTTCGTTTTCTAAAGCAAATGGGGACACCCCCTCCAGTATCAACACTGGGAGGGGGTGGCCTGTTATGAAAAATGTTTTTCCTGGATATCGCATATGCGGCACCGGACTGCAATGTTCATGAGCGATCAAAAGAGATAGTCCGGGAGAATAATCCCATGGAACAATATGATACTATAATAATAGGTGCCGGGCCGGCCGGCCTGTTCTGCGCAGTCAATGCATCAGTGCCAAAAGAGAGAGTGCTCCTCCTTGAAAAGAACCCCCGACCTGGTGCAAAACTCAGGATATCCGGCACTGGCCAGTGCAATATTACACACGACGGCGATATTCATACGTTTTTTTCCCGGTATGGATCACACGGGCAGTTTCTCAAGCCTGCACTCTTGTCGTTTCCAAACAAAGCGCTCATCCAGTACTTTGAGGAACAGAAACTTCCAGTCGAAACCACTCCTGAAGGAAAGATCTTTCCAGTCAGCCGGAATGCAGGGGATGTCTGCGATATTCTTATCCGGGAGTGTGAACGCCGGGGTGTTGATATCCGGTGCGGCGAGCCGGTAAACCGGGCCGAAAAAACAGGTTCGGGTTTTATCCTGACTACCGACCGTCATACGTATTCTGCAAAGTACCTGGTCATTGCTACCGGTGGCGCGTCATTTCCAAAGACCGGATCGACCGGGGATGGCTACCGGTTTGCGATCTCCCTCGGACACACGATTGCTGAAACCGGGCCGGCACTCACTCCTCTTTTGATCCGGGATTTTCCGTTTGCAGATCTTGCCGGGATGTCATTTTCTGATTTGCCGTTTTCTGTGTGGAGAAATAACCGGAAGATCTTTTCTGGCAAGGGGGATGTTCTTTTCACACACACCGGAATATCCGGTCCCGGTATCCTTGACTGTTCGCGCGATATCCGGGCCGGTGATGAGGTACGGCTCTCTTTTGCCGGCCCGGTCGAGCGCGATATTTTTGCACGGGAGTTTTTGGATGCGGTCATGCGCAGCCCGAAAAAATCACTGAAAAGCATTATTTCCGATTTTAAGATTCCGGAACGTCTTGCCCGCAGGCTTCCGGAGATTGCCGGTTTTCCGTATGACAGTACCGGCGCTCATCTGACAGCACCGGGACGTACACGGATCGTTGACC
Source organism: Methanoregula sp. (assembly GCA_035353675.1). GTDB lineage: Archaea > Halobacteriota > Methanomicrobia > Methanomicrobiales > Methanospirillaceae > Methanoregula. The sequence goes on from DAOQAA010000037.1 coordinate 17,653, forward strand.
TCTTAACAGCGTTTCCGCTGGTGGTCTCTGCACTTGGGGATTATTCTGTCGCGATGGTAACCCGGGGAGGCGTCGCACTCGGTGAGGTAAATGCAAAAACGATGGAATCAAAACTGGTGCCGGGTCTTTTCTTTGCCGGAGAGGTCCTTGATATCGATGGGGACACCGGTGGTTTTAATCTTCAGGCTGCATTTTCAACGGGTTTTCTTGCAGCTCAGGGAATTTGTCGGAAATCAAAAACCTCTCAATAGGACGGTATTTCCCAGATAAAGGCCTGATCACATACCATTTTTAAAAACCCTGCCTGTCATTCACATTCCTTTTGGGTCTTAGGGGGTATCCATCCCAGTTTTTCCAGCACATACTTTGTCTCATCCTGCGCCTCGCTTCCCGGACAACGGGGCTGGATCACAATTGTCAGTGCATCTTTAAGCGGGACTCCGGGTTTTTTCCCCTTGCCTTTACAAAGCACATAATCCCCGTTGAACCGGCGCAGCGCCTTCACAAAGGTGCTGGCAATTTTCTCCCGGTTCGCAAGATCGCTTTTTTTGAGTTTCATAAGATGTTCAAAGAGCGAGAGATCGATAAGCGTCGAGGCCATCCATCCTATCTCGCAGGTATACCCGAAGATCCAAGCGATGCGTGAATTTTTTGTCGTAGAAATAAAATCTTCAATATTGTTGCCAACGCTGCACGAGCCGATGATAACCCCTTCGATATTCGAATAATTTGCCGCATTCCTGACAACCTTGAACATGGCCGGAATCTTCATGCCGGTCTTTGCCTTGAGTCCCCCAATCCGTTTGCCGGTCCCATGGGCAGCGACGTAAAGAAAAAGTCTGTCCTCCCTAGTGTTTGTCAGGTCGTCCGCAAGTGCACGTTTAAAACCGTTTTTTTCGTAGAAGTTGGAATAATAGATGTTAAAATCTCCCCGGTAACTTTCCAGTCCCTCGAGGAATGACAATACCGACGGCCGTTTGGGTTTTTGCTCCGGTGTCCACCAGAGCCCTTCAATCACCAGAAGTGCAATGCTGCTCATGGACAACTCTCCCCGCGTACCCGGATTTTCTCTGAACCCCTACGGGCATGCGAATCCGACAGACTGATTGTTGTCTTTTGGGCTCATCAAGGCTTTTCATGGGAATGCATTTTATTCTTTCTGCATTTTTTTCCACGTTCATTGTAATGGATACCTTTTTATTGCAATATTTACGAGGCATTGAGGTAATGGTGCAGGTGCATCATACGAGGAATCAATACGGAGAGGAATTCAGACAGCACTTCCCCGGAAAACAATAGTCCTCCCCAACCGGAAGGACCAGCCGGGACTCAGGGTGGCAACGATCCTGAAAAACCTGACACTGAACGTGTTCCTGAAGTTTTTACTGCTATGACCCTTGAACAGGTCATTGAATACACCGGGGAGTTTTTACACCTCAACGAACTTGTGACGATCCACATCGAAAAATCCGGAGGATTTGCCGGACCAGATGCTTATTTTAAAACAGTTCAGCCCATTCTCGATCTGCTCGAAACCGAGATCCGGATCCGGTTCCGGCCAGGGATGACACAGCAACAATTGAGGCTGATTGTCCAGGACTGGATCGATCGGGAAATACATGAGTGCAGGAAAAAATAATTCCCGCATATTTGCGGAAAAAAAGCAGTAATTTGCCTGTTATTTTAAACCTATAATCAGTGACAAAATACTATTGGAAAACTTGTTTTAAAAAAATTGTGCTCTGTAGAAATCCTATCTAAAATAGATGGTAACGATGACCGAAAGATCTAA
>DAOQAA010000038.1:0-18659 GCA_035353675.1 Methanoregula sp.
ACATTATTTTTTAAAACCGTAGCAACCCCCTATGCCCCGGCCCGGAAAATCCCGGGATTTTTACATGGTTTACGTCGGGACTGTTCGGGTCTTTTGACCCGCGAAAGATCGTAAACCCACGGTATCCCCCACCCCCTCATGACCCGGCAGAGGGGGCCTACCCCCCTACCCAGTGATCCCTCAGGAGGGGGTATACCCCCTCCCCCCTTGTCCGCGAAGGAGGGGTGACCCCCATCAGGATCATTTTGGAAACAGGGGTAAAGGGAGGCAACAGCTTATACTGCTAATAACTGGTGAGGCGCATAATCAGTTCCGGCTGTTGCCGGTAAGCCGCAAAACCGAAAATGCAGGTCCCCCGCACTCTATTGACACGTGTAGTTTTTAATGGGAAAAGGCGGAATCGGCAAAAAAAGAATTTGGATTATACAAAGACCGAGAAGTCGTTCTTGATGGCGATGGCATCGATAATGGGTTTCATCGTTGCTTCGGGAATCCCGAACTTATCCATGTACATCTGGAGCATCGTCTTCTCTTCTCCGGCAAGAACGCCGTCAGCCATCGCAAGATCGCAGAGAACTGCAAGGGTTGCGATTTTCTGCTTCTCGTCAAGTTTCTTTGCGACAAGATCGATGACACCGGGGAACTTGTTCTCCTTTAATACCTGCATTGCAGTCTCAATGGCCTTCCTGTCGCCACGAACAATCTTTGCAAGGTCGTTTAATTCAGCTTCATCGATGACTCCGTCCGCTGCAACAATGGTTATGGCGGACAGGACAAGCGCTGACTTCGGGGTCAGTTCTGCCGGTTTTCCGGATAATCTGTCAAATAATCCCATAATTCACCTCATTAAACTAACCCACTATTTAGCACATGAAGGTAATTGATTTTTCCCCCGTTTCATCCGGTCTAGTATCCTGCACTCAAAGGAAGGTATACTGGTGTCACAGTACTGGTTTTAATTAAAACGATCAAGACCGTCTGGAATTAATATATGTATTGTCACGAATGCCGAACGCAAAAAATGTCAAATTATATCCGGGTATTCCGGGCCTGCCGGTATCGACTGGAATCAAATCCTGTCCATTAATAACCCATAAACAAAAAAAAATTAGCCATTGTCATCTTCCAAAAGTCCTGAAACGGCCGCATCGCAATCAATTGGCATAATCCTGATGCTTACGGTCACTATAATACTTGCAGCACTTGTCCTGCTCCTGATGGTCCAGTTACCCTACCAGTACGAAGAGTCAGTCCCTGCAATATTTAAAATTACCAAAATCCGCCATGAGAATGATAGTGGCAGAATGACCTATGACAGCCGGATGGTGGTCGGAAATACCGGCAATACCGGATATCAGAACATGAATCTATATGCCCTGACCTACCGGAACGAGGAACTCCTTGCAAGTACCATCAAAACCGTGAACGGGCATGATTTCATTTCCACCCATCACTACAAAATCCAGAACCTTGGTGGTGCAGGATCATGTGGCGCAACATGGGACCCTGGGGAACTCATCTACATCGATTACACTGACAGGACTTTCCATCCGGGTGATGTCGTGACATTTGAAGTCTACGATGTGGTGACTGACAAGATCATCTCGCGTCACACGTATACTGCCTGAAATAAATTAAGAAAAATGACAGGAAACCGGTATTAATCGTTAAGCCGCTTAAATACGCCTTTTTTTACTTTCAGGATATTGCACTCCGGGCAGCGCCAGGTGTCAGGCAATTCCTCGAACGGGACACCCGGAAGGATACCTCCCTTCTTGTCGCCTTTTGCAGGATCGTAGACATAATTGCATTCAAGACAAACCCATCGGGCGAGTTTTACCGTCTGTTGAGTCATGAGCGGACCTCGTCTTTTTTATCCATCGACCTTTCCAGTTATGAATTCTCCTGTAGTGGCATTATGCAAAAAATTATGATTTTAATATACTATCCGGCTCATATTTAACAAAACCATGGACCGCCCGTGCAGAGAGACGTGCAACGCGCAGCGGTTCCGGGATCTTACCCTGGCAGGTAAATGCCGTACAGAGCCGGCCGGCATCAGCAGGATCAATGCCCCAGCTGCGGAGATAAACGATCTGCCCGGAAGGAAGGGTATACGGCATGCGATCTCCAAGGCGGAGGTATGCATCCATCCGTTCGATATCCCCGGGAAAATGGTGCCGGATGTCTGCCAGCAGGCCTTCTGAATTTTCGTATGTCACGCAGATGACCGGAAGGCGGGTCCTGTCCTGCACCTTTTGCGGGTCAATAATATTGAAAAATGCAATTACTCCCCCAGACAGGAGTATGAAATTGATATCACTACGGTTAAGATCCCCGACAATTTTAAGGACTGCATCGGTCCCGTCCATACCGGCAACTGTCACGCGGGAGAAGGCAAACCCGTCGATAATGAGATCTTTGCGCATGACAACCCCGGCAAGGGTCGAGTAAGCCCTCCCGGAATAACTCTCCGCAATGCCAAGTGCCCGAAGACCTTTTTTCGGGATGTGCATAGAAGCACCTATTGCTTACAGCTTGTTAAACATAATCCTCTCTTCTGCCCGAAAATTATGATTAACCAAACATACGGCATAGAAGCACTTATGATAACGGATAAAAAATACTATACCAATGAAAATCAACAAAGATGAGGTCTGTATCCTTATCCCTACCTTAAATGAGAGCCTGACAATCGGCCCGGTCGTTAAAGAATTCCGGGACCTCGGGTACTCCCATATACTTGTCATGGATGGCAAGAGTACCGACAATACCGTTAAAAATGCACGTGATGCCGGTGCGGTGGTTAAGACCCAGTCCGGAAAAGGGAAAGGAAATGCGATCATCGAAGCGTTCGAGATAATCGAACAGCCGTATATCCTCATGCTAGACGGTGACGGCACCTATTCTGCAAAGGACGCAGAAAAGATGCTTACTCCGCTGTTCCTTGGATTCGACCAGGTAATCGGCGACCGGCTTATCAACGCAGAAGAGGGATCATTCTCAAGGCTCAACCTCTTCGGCAACCATATACTCAACCTCTTTTTCAAGCTCGCCCACAGCCGTGACCTTCACGATATTCTATCGGGTTACCGGGCGTTCACGAAACTTGCCATCCACCAGATGAACCTCAAGGAGACCGGGTTTGAGATCGAGACCGAGATGTCAGTTGAAGCAGTAAGAAACGGCCAGCGGATTATGGTCGTCCCTATCCGGTATTCCCGCCGGCCGGGAACGCCAACGAAACTCTCGCCGTTCCATGACGGGATACGGATTGTATCAACAATATACCGTCTTGCACGGGTCAATAACCCGATGTTTTATTTTGGCATTATGGGCGTGTTTTCTACTATACTTGGGATTCTCACCGGGTTCTTTGTCGTTCTTGAGTGGCTTCACAATATCGAGCATCTCCCTCTTACAATCCTGACTGTACTTTTGATCGTCGTCGGTATCGAGATCTTCATGTTTGGCGTGATCTCGGACATGCTGCTGGTCTTCCACCGTGAGATCATCCGGGAAATCCAGTTGAACCAGCCACCCCGGCAAAAATAAAAAATGATTTTTTGTTATTTTAAAAAAGAAACATCTTTTTTAACGCGATAACCCTGCACGCATGTTCGGCAAGGGACGTGAGAAGGAACGCCTCGTCAAGCGTTGCACCTGCGGCAAATGTGCCATGCCCCCGTGCAATGACAAGCTTGTTATCACGCATTTTTTGGGCGACTGCATCTGCAAGACCTTGTGTCCCGGGCGCTCCTGAGGTTACCGGGATATTCGGGCAAAACATCTCACCTTCGCTGTCCAGCGGCCGTATGTTGTCCAGTACAAGTGATGCAGCGACGGCATATGGCGGGTGTGCATGTACGATTGCGCGGTATGGTGTTGCCTTGTATACTGCGAGATGGACGCGGTATTCACTTGAGGCTTCTTTTGGGACATTCCCCGTAAAGGGCACATGGACCGGATCGCCCGGATCATCAAGATAGGCCCCGGTTTTCTTGATATAAAAACCGGCATCACCGTCCCGCACGCTCATGTTCCCGAAGTTTCCTCCGACAAGGTGTTCGGAAAACAACCGTTTTCCTATTCGTTCAAAGCCAAAATCCTGCATCCTTCACACCTCTTCTTTGTACACCATCCTTTGGCGTATTCAACTATATGGGCATGGGTCTGGTGGTACACATTGGCATCCTTTGGAAGCACGCTCTCAAAAAGGGGTTTTAAGTCAGGTTTTTTTACGGTAATACCTGCACACCCGGCTATACGGGCCGTATAGGCATCGATCACAAAACTCGGCCGAAAAAACCCATAGCAGAGGATACTGTCCGCAGTCTCCTCGCCGATCCCGTGTATGCCAAGGAGTCCTTTGCGGAGGGCGGGTGTGGGAATGTCTGCCATTTCCTTTACCCCTCCGCATGTTTCAATGACAAAACCAGCAAGGGATTTGAGTCTCTTTGTTTTTACCCGGAAAAAACCGGTGCACCGGACTGCATCCTCAATATCATGGGAATCCGCGTTGTAAATGGCGGTCATCGAGCAGAGCCCGCGCTCTTTTAAGAGAGAAAGAGCCTGCTTTACATTCTCCCACCGGGTCTGCTGGGTCAGGACAGCTCCGATCATGACCTCATCGGTATCACCGGGCCACCAGTGTATCTCCCCGAACCGGTCTTTCAGGAGAGTGGCAATTTTTTTGGCCTTTGCGGCGTTTTTAGCGGAACTGGATACCAACATCCCTCATCTTGTTGTACCGGGCGATATTGAGCACCAGCGGTGTGAGCGATTCGATTTGCGGCGCGACAGTCAGGGGGCCGGCATTGAATGCCTGAAGCCTTGAGACCTGGTTTACAAGTCCCATTACTGACTTCTTTGCATCCTCGTCATCACCACATACGGGTACCGAGTAGGTCAGTTCCTCGTCAAGCGCCTTCCACCGGTTTGCAGCGATGGTATTGAATGCACAGCAGAGCCGGGTCTCTTTTGGCAGGAGTTTTTTTATCAAAAGTGCCGCCGATCCTTCCGCCGGGGGAACAAAGACAAAATGGTCCTGTTTTTCCATCGGGTTGACCGGGCTGATAACGATTTTGTCCCCGAAACCGTGCAGGGTTGAGAGTGTTGGTACCACATGTTTAAACGGTATTGCAAGGACTATGATATCGCCCTCGTCAACTGCCCCCTGGTTTGTCGTCCCGTGAACTGAACAGGACTGCCCCCGGTTCTTAAGTGTGTCACGGGTGACCGTGCAGCTTGCGTCAGCCTTTTCCTGTTCCCGTGAACCAACAACCACATCAAAAACCGGGGAGAGGCGCATGGCCATGCCTTCGCCAATATCCCCGGTCCCGCCGACAATTCCAATCTTCACTTAATCCACCAGCGGCCTGAGCATGTTTTCAAGCGTTGCTGCGTCAGTAACGCCTTCGAGGGTCTTGATGATTTTCCCGTCCTTTTCGATGATAAGGGTTGGCACAACGCGGATCCCGTATTTTTCTGCGAGATCCATATGCTCGTCAACATCCACCGTTTTAATTTCGACCGCATCACCCAGTTTCTTTGCCAGTTCCTCGATAATCGGTGTCTGCATCCGACAGGGACCGCACCACGTGGCAAAAAAATCGTACAATACCGGTTTTGTCATATAATCATACCCGGTATGAGTAGTCGGTAAAAAAAAAGATAAATCTATGGTATTTGTTATTCGGAGAGGATCTCCATGATAATCTTGCCGTAAGCGGGCCGTGTTATGATGACACCGACAAGGACACCCATCATCGTGATGATGGCAAATCCTTTGAGTGTTGAAAGGTCCATGAGTGCGAGCGGCAGCATCGCAATCAGCACGGTAGCTGCGGCAGTCACAATGATGACAAGCGCCCGGGCAAGTCTCTTTAAGTAGACATTTGGTGACGGGACAATTCCTTCATGGAGGATCTCATCTGTCAGGATAACCAATTGGTCGATACCTGTACCAAGTACTGCTATCAAACCGGCAATGGTCGGGAGATCCATCTGGAACTTGATAGCGCTACAGAACCCGAGCAGGATCAGGATTTCCGAGGCATTAATAAGCACCATGGGGAGCACGATCCTCGGTTCGCGGTACCGGTAGAAAATCACAAATGCGACGGTGATAAGCGCAAGGATACCGGCGATCACGCACATGGTCATGTAATGGGACCCAAGAGATGCAGATGTTGAACCGGAACCTGCGACTTTCACGTCAACCGGCAGCGCTCCGGCCCGGAGGTGGATCTCGAGGGTTGTTGCCTGCTGCATGCCGTACGTTCCCGTACCGGTTGATGCAACCATGTTGCGCGTGGGTTCTGATACAAGTGAGGAGGCAAGGCCCGATGAAAGCGGTGCAGAGTAGACCGTCTTGTTATCAAGGATCATCGCCAGCTGGTGGTGTTCGGGATCCACTGTTGCGCCGTACTTGATGGCGGACTCACGGAATGCCGCGGCTCCCGCATCACTCAGGGTAAAGCCAACGCCCCAGTTACCTGAGGTGTCCTTGCTTGGTGTCTGGACACTGGTTATAGAGTCGCCGTAGAGGACATGCTCGGTCTGGTTACCGGTTGTCTGGACCCGGATCTCGAATTTGCCCTGCTTCCCGACAATCTGCTGGGCCTGGTTCATATCGACGCCGGCCATCTCCACGCGGACATACCGGGCGACGTTGTTCATGCCGGTAAGCGTATTGACCTTGGCGTCCTTGGTGCCCATCGAGTTAATCTTCTGTTCAAGGATGAGCTTTACGGTGCTTGCCGTATCCTTGGAGACACCCTGCTGGTACGAGACGATCTCTCCACCGGCAGCTTTAAAGTAGGGTTCGAGTTGTTCCTGTGTGTAATATTTCCGTATTTCAAGATGGTTTTCATCGACAACAATAACTTCGGTATCAAGACTCTTTGAGAGATCTGAGACAAAGGTGTCGAGAGGTTGTGTCGTTGTAAACCCGACTACTTCAGCCTGGAACTCAAGCTGGAGCCATGCACCCTGCTGGAGATCAAGGCCGTACTGGAGGTTTGTCGTGAAGTTCCCCTTATCGTCAAAATGCGGGTTGATAGCGACAACCGAGAGGATTAAGAGGACGATGAGCGTGAGGACCCGCCAGTCCTTGAATATGTCTTTTATCCGTTCTTTCTTCATTTTCCGCCTCCTTTCAGGACATACCATTTCAGTATGCCGACGTTTGTAAGCCAGGTGTTCATGATATCGAAGACAAGCCCGATCAGGAGGACAGCAGCGATTTCCATAACAATCTGGATCTGCCCGAGCCAGGAGACTATAAACAACACTGAGATGGCCGCAAGAGTTGTTGTGGTCATAATGATACCGGTGTGGAATGCCCCCGCCAGTTTATCGTTAAGTTTACCCTGCCGTTTGAGCACACGGGTGGTGAGCAGGATATCACTGTCGACAGAATAACCAATCAGCATGAGCAGTGCCGCGGTGGTCCCGAGTGATAAGGGAATCCCGACAATGTTCATCATGGCAGCGGTCATGACCATGTCAGCAAATGCCGAGAGGACCACTGCGACGGACGGGATAAATGTCCTAAATGAGATAAAGACCACGATGGCCATGCCGATAAAGGCAAGAATAATGGCAATAAATGCCTGGTCCTGCAGGGTCTTTCCAAAGGATTCACCGACCTGGTCGATACGTGCATCCGGGTATTTACCTGAGATCAGTGCCGTCAGGCTCTGGTATTTCGCATCGTCCATCGCTCCAAACGTGATAAATTTCCCGTTGTTGAGCCCCTCGCTGATACTTACGAGCGGGTAGTCAGCAAATACTGCCCGGATCTGGTCGGGGCTGTCAGGAGTAATCACGGTTACAGCAGTCCCGCCGGAAAAATCAATTCCCGGCTTGACCGGCATCCCGATCGTTACCGTAACAAAGGCAAGTACTACAAGTGATATGACAAGCAGCACTGTCGGGATTATCACCAGTTGTTTTGGTGAATATTTTTCGATATTATAACTGAATAATCCCATGTCCTAATCATCTGTTCATAAACGATTAAATAATTACCAGATACCGGTCGCTTTCCATCCTCTCATGGGATTTTCAAGCCGGATCCGGGAACCGCAAAAATACCGGCAAAAATTTCGCAGAAAAATATGAGTGTCGCTGCCAAAATCGGGGGATTTCCAAACGGGGTTTTTTAAACGGGAAAATACACAAAATATATATGTGGATAGTTTCGACACTACCATATGAGATCTCAGTTTGAGATCGAACGGATGATTGAAGGGCGGTTGAGGTCGTATCTCTCACGGGATAAAACCGGTATCCGCCGTGAAGTGCTCCGGCTCCTCCTGCGTATCAGGCAGGTGACCGTTGCAGACATTGTTGCAGGACTTAAAGAGAAGTTCTCCGTATCATTCCATAAAATCGCATCGATGGTAGGCATCATCGCGTCCCGTATCGGGATCCTGAAGGTCAACCGGAATGCCAGTGGAATCAGTACCTACGAGCTCAAAGAGAAGTATGCATCAATGGTGGTCCGGCTCGTGAGCATGTAAACCCCTGACCCCTCACTTTAACCATAACCGTTTTTTAGCCGGTCCTTACAATAGTACAGCCATAATGCAAGGCAGTCATTCTGATGCATCTGATGAGCTCCATATCACGGTTTTGCCGGATGTAATAGATTACATCGAGAGGAGAAACTGCGATTTCCGCATATGCACTTCCTGCGGTGGTCCGATCCTTCTTCCGGTGCGGGTCAAACCCCCAAAGAAAAGTGATCTTCTCCTTCATGCTGCCAGCCACACAATCTATGTCTCCATTCACCAGGCGCGTTTCCTTGATGAAATACGAAGCGACATGATCCCCTTTTATGATGAAGACCTGGCAGGGTTTAACGAGAGATGAGCTTCGAAGAGTTGCCCCATACAGCTGATGTGAAAATACGGGCTAGTGCTCCTACGCTTGATGCCTTGTTTGGCGAAGCGTCAAGGGCGCTGATGGAGGTAATGTACGGGGAGGATCGCATCGGCGGGACGACACGGTCCGTTGATCTCGAAGCGCCGGACCTGGAATCCCTTCTTTGCGATTTCCTCTCTGAGGTTTTGTTTATTTCTGAAACCGAAGGGCTGGTTTTTTTAAATGCCGATGTGCATGTCGATAACCAAACGCGTCTCCATGCGGTCCTTGACGGCGAACTGTTCGATTCGGACCGGCATAATAAAGGCACGGAAGTAAAGGGCATCTCGTATTCGGGCCTGTCAATCTGGAAAGATGCCAAAGGATATATGCTCGATATCTTATTTGATGTATGAAGGGGGTAAAGGAGAATGCTTGACGGTATAATTCGGGCAGGCACAGACGAGTGGGAGATCCCCATCGGGTATGTGCCCAATATGCGTGTACCGGGACGTTTTTTTCTTTCGGATACCCTTGCAGAAGTTCTTGAACCGGGAGCAGTGCAGCAGCTGGCAAATGTCGCCACCCTGCCCGGGATTGTCCGGTGTTCGCTTGGGATGCCGGATATCCACTGGGGTTACGGGTTTCCAATCGGGGGTGTGGCGGCATTTACCCTTGACGAGGGTATTATATCCCCGGGAGGAGTCGGGTTTGACATTAACTGCGGGGTCCGGCTTTTTACGACACCTCTCGTGCAGTCCGATATAAAGAAACCCCGTGAATTTATTGAGTCGCTGTACAGGGCCGTACCGACCGGTGTCGGTGCAAAGAGTTCAATGAAAGTCTCGCCAGCCGCGCTGACGGCAATGATGGAAAAGGGTGCAGGCTGGGCGGTGGAGGCCGGTTATGGTGTTCCACGGGACCTTACCCGGTGCGAAGAGGGCGGTTTCATGAAACAGGCCGATATCCGCGCGGTCTCAGCGAAGGCCCGGACCCGGGGGATCCCGCAGGGAGGGACGCTTGGGTCAGGGAACCATTTCCTTGAGATCCAGGTTGTCAGCGAAATCTTTGATGAGGCAGCGGCAAAAGCATTTGGCCTTGTTAAAGGGCAGGTCTGTTGTATGATCCACTGCGGTTCACGGGGGCTTGGCCACCAGGTCTGTACAGACCACTTAAAGACCCTTGAAGCGGCAACAAAAAAATACCATATCGCGCTTCCGGATCGCCAGCTTGCCTGTGCCCCTGTCCAGTCCCCTGAAGGAAAAGCCTATTTTGGCGCGATGGCAGCATCGGCTAACTATGCATGGGCCAACCGCCAGCTGATCATGCACGCAGCCCGTAAACAGTTTGAGCGGATGTTTGGCATTGAGTATGAAAGCATGCCGCTTCTCTATGATGTTACCCATAACGTCGCAAAGATCGAGGAGCATTCTGTTGACGGGCACAGGGTTACTGTCTGTGTCCATCGCAAGGGTGCAACCCGTTCGTTTGGTCCGGGTTCTCATGACCTGCCCCATGATTTAACAGGTATCGGCCAGCCGGTGATTATCCCCGGCAGCATGGGCACGCCTTCCTATATCCTCAAAGGAACCGCGACAGCGATGGAACGCACCTTCGGGAGCACATGTCATGGGTCGGGCCGCGTCATGAGCCGGTCGCAGGCAAAGAAGAAGATGACCGGAAAAGAAGTGGCAGACCATCTTCTCTCGCAGGGCATCATTGTCCGGGCGCCAAACGAAGCGGCTATTGCCGACGAAGCGCCGGAGGTCTACAAGCCAAGCAGCGATGTGGTGCAGGTGGTCCACGATGTCGGCCTCTCGGCCCTTGTTGCACGCCTTTCCCCGGTGGGAGTGATCAAGGGATGAGCTGCCGGGCCGGGTTTGTCTGGGATACCAATCAACATTTTGTCAGGTACCTCGAGGACCTTGGTATTCCCTGCGAACTTGTCACGCCCTATATGCTCGCCGCCCCGTTTTTCCGGGGCTCGTTTTCATGCCTTATTATCCCGACCGGGTTTGCAAACCCGGCCTATTCCCGGCTCCTCCCGGCGCTTCGGGCATCATCAGGCCGCATAGCAAAATTTATTGAAAACGGCGGCAACCTCCTGGTTTTTGGGGCAGCAATCGACAATGCGGATGCCTATGACTGGCTGCCGTTTTCGGTCACATACCATCACGATGTGATCCCCCGGAACGTTTCGTGCGGTTTCTCGGAATGGGGAAAAGAGCTGGTAAAGGACTATGATCCCACCTGTATCGAATGTGATGGCGTGTTTCCCACGCATGGCGGATGTGCCGCAGGAACCGCGAATGGATCGACGGTAATTATCGAAAACACTCAAAAAAAAGGGACTGTTCTTGTGACAAGCGTCCACGAATACCCGTCCCGCGAATTTATAAAAAAATTCTGTGCATCCGGGACACAAACCTTATTCTAGCAGGAATAATACCAGATTGATATGAGGTTAGTCCGATGCACCGCTATACCTTTTGTGAAACTGCAAAGGCCGTAGATCTTGAGCCGGTGGTGCTTGCCATCCACGAGATAATCCACCGCCTTCCGGTCACCGCCAAATCGTTACACCAGCCCGGCATCCGGGTTGAGGACGGCAGGGTGGTTGACCGCAATTATACCGGCCCGGTGCTCGAACAGGTACTTGCCACAAACACTGTGATACAGACAACCCCGGAAAAGGGCGCATACAAAGGTGTGCCGGTGACCGTTGCACCTATCCGGGACGAAGAAGGGCATGCGATTGGCGCAATCGGTGTTGTTGATGTTACCGGTATCTTTGATCTTGCCACGCTCATGGAGCACCAGTCCGCTATCTTAAAGCAGGTATGCGGAAAGGATCCCTGCCCGCTTCCAGAAGAAGCCAGTATTTCAAAGAGATGACAATCATGCCGGACGCTGCATTCAGGGTACTTGAAATTCTCGAAAAGTCGGACGCGCCAATCTCGGGTGAGGCAATCAGTAATGAACTGGGCGTCACCCGGTCCGCGGTCTGGAAGCATATCAACGAACTCCGGATTATGGGTTACGATATTACGTCATCTCAGAAAGAGGGGTACCAGCTCACGCGCCAGAGCAGCAAACTGCTCCCGTATGAGGTACATAAAAAACTCCAGACAAAGGTCATCGGCAAAAAGATGAGGTACTTTGAGAAGACTCCCTCGACCAACTGGGTGGGAAAACAGGTTTGTGCTGAAGGGGATGGGGAAAAAATGCACGGCCTTGTAATAATTGCCGAAGAACAGACCGGCGGGGTCGGGCGGATGGGAAGGGCATGGGTCTCTCCCAGCGGCGGGATCTGGATTACAATTGTCTTAAAACCCACTGTCCCCATCGACCGCATCTTTATGGTAACAATGGCAGGCGCTGTTGCGGTGGCACGGGCGATAAGAAAGGAGTTTGGCCTTGGCGCCCTCATCAAATGGCCAAACGACATTTTCATCGGGAACAAGAAAGTCGCCGGGCTGCTGCTTGAACTTGCGGCAGAGGCCGATAACGTGCATTACTGCCTGCTCGGCATGGGCATCGATGCAAACATCCCGGTAAGCGAATTCACGCCCGCTTTGCAGAATAGTATCACGTCAATATCCGCAGAGCTTGGCCATGACGTGGACCGCGCGTCGTTCCTGGCGCGGATCCTAAAAGAGTTCGAGAACCATTACGCCCTCATTGAAGGCGGGGAATACGATACCATCATCCGCGAATGGAAAAGCCTGTCCTGTACGCTCGAACACCGGGTGGATATCCGGACGCTCAAAAACAGTTTCTCCGGAGAAGCAGTTGATATTGACGAGTTCGGTGCGTTGATTGTACGCAAAGACAACGGCAAACTCGAACGCGTGATTGCCGGTGACTGTTTCCACCAGTAGGCCGGTACTCTTTTATCGTCAACCTGCCAATTTTTAGTGGTTGACGATGTTTGGCGATCTCAAGCGTTCCCGACGCATTGCATATACAGCGGCATTTATCGGTCTTATCACGCTTGGCGGGTGGATCTCTGTCCCGTTTGTCCCGGCGCCATTTACCCTCCAGACGTTTTTTGTCCTGCTTGCCGGGGCGGTGATGAAACGGGACGCAGTTATACCGGTTGCACTCTACATACTGCTTGGCGCACTGGGTCTGCCGGTTTTCCATAACGGTGTTGCCGGTATTGGCATCCTGCTTGGCCCGACAGGGGGATATCTCATCGGGTTTATTCCGGCAGCACTTCTTGCCGGTCTTGCATGTGAGTCACATTCGCCCGCCCGCAGGATCGCGGGACTTGCCGGGGCATCTGTGCTCATTCTCATGTGTGGCGTGGCATGGCTGATCATATCTGCCGGTATGGCCCCGGCTGCCGCGTTTGTCATCGGGATGCTTATCTTCCTTCCCGGGGATGCGGTAAAGACCGGCGCGGCTTACCTGATCGCGCGGCACCTGCCATGATTACGTTTGAAAATATCCGGTACCGGCTCCTTGCCATCGATACGCTGACCCTGTCCCCTGGTATAACATCCGTGATTGGCCCAAACGGCAGCGGCAAGAGTACGTTTTTAAAAATCTGTGCCGGCATTGCATTGCCTGAAAGCGGTACGGTGTTTGTCGATGGCAGGCCTCCCCGGGATATAGCAGCCGGTTACGTAAATGAGTTCCCGGACCGGAACATCATTTTTTCTTCAGTAAAAGACGAACTTGCATCACCGCTGCGCTTCTGTCGCACTCCCTGTGAGGAAACCGACCGGACTGTCCGGGCATGTGCGGGTACGATGCGAATCACTGATCTTCTCGACCGGGAGATGCAGGAGTTGAGCGGGGGAGAGAAGGTCCTTGTTGCGCTTGCCACAGCCTGCATAAACCGGCCGCGTGTTCTCGTCCTTGACGAATACGATTCACACCTTGATGCCAGTCGGTGCGCATGGTTACAATCGGCACTCCGCGTTTCTGGTGCGGAATATATTATCCGGTGCACGCAGCAGATGGAAACCGCAGCGGAGAGCAATTATCTTCTGTATATGGAAAAAGGAAAGGTTGTGCATGAAGGAACCCCGGCCAGTGTCTTTTCCCGGCTTATTGACTCTCCGTTTTACCCGATATCGTGGAGGTGGCCGGTTTGAAGCTTGTTCTTTCCCATGTCACCGCTGGTTATCCCCGCTGGTCGCTTGCGGCAGACTGTGTATTTTTACCGGGCATCCATCTTGTCAGCGGGGATGTAGGCAGCGGGAAGTCCACGCTTGCGCTCATGATGGCCGGTTTGCGTACCCCAGAAAGCGGCACTGTTATCCGGGAAGGCATATCGCAGGTGATGCTTTCGTTCCAGTTCCCCGAGTTCCATGTTACCGGCTTAACCGTCGCGGAAGAATGCCGGTCATGGGGCCTTCTGTCGGATGAAATAATCCGGTCAGCAGGTATTGATGTAACGGGAGAGACCCCGGCACTTTCGCTTTCCAGAGGGGAGTTAAAACGCCTTCACCTTGCGTGTGTGCTTGCCCGGAATTATGATCTCCTGCTGCTTGATGAACCGTTTTCATCGCTTGACTGTGCGGAAAAAGAGAAAATCTGCCGTAAGATAAGCAGCCGGTCTTCCGGGATCACGGTCATTTTCACGCATGAGCAGAGCGTCTTTCCCCATGTCGATCACATCTGGGAAATCCTTGAGGGCAGGCTTGTCGACTGCGGCAACATGCCCGGGGCGATTGAACACTGGCAGCATGCACCGGCGCTTGTAAAAAAACTTACATTGGCCGGCAGAACACCCCACGAACTCACACCGGAAGGAATCAGGGAGGCTGCATGCAGGACCCAAGAATAAGACTTCTGAGTGCATTCCTGCTCTCGCTTGCAGCATTTGTGAGTATTGCCGGTGCCGTTTTTGTCTTTATCTGGTGGCTTGTCTTTACTCCGCGCTGGCACTGCATCCGGCACCGGACCGCACTCTGTTCCGCCTTTGTCCTGTTTCTTATTGTCGCCGTTGTCATATACATAACCGGAGGTGACGGTCTCTCCTATCTTGTCAGAATGGCAGTGATCCTCCTGGTTGGCAGCTGGGTATTTTCAGAATCATGTACTGGTGATTTCATCTCACTTGGCACATGGCTCCTTGGCAACCGGACCGGTTTTGAAACAGGAATGATTGCCGGCATGGCAATGCAGATGGCAACAGACATTTCGGATGATTTTTACCGGATCCGGATTGCATCGCGGCTGAAGGGCCATTCATGGGGTATCCACAGTATTGTACCGGCAGGGCGTGTCATTATCGATGACGCGATACGGCGGGCTGATGAGACAGCTGAAGTGCTTGCCATGCGGGGGTACCGGAACGGCGGGACGATCTGCCCGCATTTTCACACATCCCGTTGCGATATAATTGCCGGGTGCTGTGCTGTAGTAATTTTTATTCTCGCGTATGTTCACGTTAGTGAATTTTTTATACTTTACAGGTGAAGTTTTGAGAGGCTAATTGTAATACCGGAGGCCCTGAGGTTTCCCATGTGTGCTGCCGTTTCTCAGAAGGTTCTTATTACTGATACTACACTTCGCGATGCCCACCAGTCTCTCATTGCCACCCGCCTCCGCACTGAAGATATGATCCCGCTTGCACGCGAGATTGATGCGTGCGGATTTTTTTCTGCCGAGGCGTGGGGCGGGGCAACGTTTGATACATGCATACGGTTCCTAAACGATGATCCGTGGGACCGGCTCCGTGCCATCAAGGCGGAGCTGAAACACACTCCTCTCCAGATGCTGCTCCGCGGGCAGAACCTGGTCGGTTACCGTCATTATTCTGATGACGTGGTCGACCGGTTTGTCGATGCGTCTTACAAAAACGGCGTGGATATATTCCGGGTATTTGACGCGCTCAACGATATCCGGAACATGAAGCGGTCAATGGAACAGGTCAAAAAGGCCGGTGCCCATCTCCAGGGCACGATTTCCTATACGACAAGCCCGGTCCACAGCACCCGAATGTTTGTCGAAATGGCAAAGGAACTTGCCGCGCTCGACTGTGATTCTATCTGTATTAAGGATATGGCAGGACTCATTATGCCTGAGGCTGCCCGCGAGCTTATCAGCGGGATTAAAAAAGCCGTTGATATCAAAGTCTGCCTTCACAGCCATTCCACGAGCGGGATAGCTCCCATGAGTTACCAGGCGGCCATCGAAGCCGGCGTCGATATCCTTGATACTGCCATGTCTCCGTTTTCCATGGGGACATCACAGCCTCCGACAGAAAGTGTTGTTGCCTCTCTTACCGGGACACCCCGTGATACTGGTATCGACCTTATGAAACTCCGGACGGTCAGAAACACATGCATGCAGATCCGGGAGAAATATGCAGGGCTCTTAAACCCAATCTCCGAACGTGTCGACAGCAACGTGCTCATTTACCAGCTACCGGGCGGTATGATCTCAAACCTTGTTTCCCAGCTGATGGAGCAGGATGCACTCAACCGTCTTGACGATGTGTTTGCCGAGATCCCCAAGGTAAGAAAAGACCTGGGGTATCCCCCGCTTGTAACTCCGACAAGCCAGATCGTGGGGACGCAGGCAGTCTTAAACGTGCTCGTAAACGGGAAGCGGTACGCGAACGTGACTAAAGAAGTAAAGGATTACGTGCGCGGATTATATGGCCGTTCACCGGCACCGGTGAGCGCGGAAATCAGGAAACTGATCATTGGCGACGAAAAGCCGATTGAATGCCGCCCTGCGGATATGCTGGAACCCTCCTACGGCCGCATGAAGGATGAGGCAGAAAAAGCCGGTCTTGTTAAAAAAGAGGAAGATGTCCTCACCTACATTATGTATCCGGCAATTGCCCCGTCGTTTTTAAAAGGCGAGCGTGCGCTTGAGCCGATACCCGTAAAACAACCGGCGCTCAAGCAGGCTGCAGCCTCCGGAGGTATCCCGGACCAGATGGAAGTGGAAGTGGATGGGGAAGTCTTCTCCGTTCGCATCATTTCGGTCGGCGGGAACCAGGTACAGGTCACAAATGTCGCACCGCAGAAAGCGCCGCGCGGTGATATCGCAGGTGGGATCCGGAGCAATATGCAGGGCATGGTGCTCCAGGTCATGGTCAACAGGGGCGCGACGGTCAAAAAAGGCGATACCCTGATTGTGCTTGAAGCCATGAAAATGGAAAACCCCATTCACAGCCCGGTGGACGGCAAAGTCACCGAGATTTTTGTCGATGCCGGCGATGTCGTCCAGAACGGCGATGTCCTGCTGGTGGTGCAATGAAATTTTTTGAGAAAATCCTGATCGCAAACCGGGGCGAGATAGCGATCCGGGTTATGCGGGCGTGCCGGGAACTCGATATTGATACGGTAGCGATCTATTCATCGGTCGACAAGAACTCCCTCCATGTCAAGTACGCAGACGAAGCGTTCCCGGTTGGCGAGGCGCACCCGTCCAAGAGTTACCTCAATATGGACCGGATCGTTGATATCGCAAAAAAGAGCGGAGCAGAAGCGATCCATCCCGGGTACGGGTTCCTCGCGGAAAATTACCGGTTTGCGAAGCTCTGTGCCGATGAGGGCGTGACTTTTATCGGCCCGAAGTCAGCGACCATCCAGGCAATGGGTTCCAAGATTGGCAGCAAACAGATGATGAAAAAAGCCGGTGTACCGGTGCTGCCGGGAACCGATGAGGGAATCCGTGATATTGATACCGCTAAAAAGGTAGCAGCAGAAATCGGCTACCCGGTGATTGTGAAAGCGAGTGCAGGTGGCGGCGGTATCGGCATGCAGATCGTCAATGACGAATCCGCTCTTGAAGAAGCGATCACGGGAAGCATGCGTATTGCCCAGTCTGCATTTGGCGATCCGACCGTCTTTATCGAAAAGTACCTCATCAAGCCCCGGCATATCGAGTTCCAGGTGCTTGCCGACGAACACGGTCATGCAGTCCATCTCTATGACCGCGAGTGCTCTATCCAGCGCCGGCACCAGAAACTGGTTGAGGAAGCGCCATCGGCGATCATGACTCCTGAACTGCGCGCGCGCATGTCCGCAGCTGCGCTCAAGGTGGCTGAAGTCTCAAATTATACAAATGCCGGTTCGGTCGAGTTCCTGTACAGCAACGGGAACTTTTACTTCATGGAGATGAACACCCGTCTGCAGGTTGAACATACCATTACTGAGTTTATTACCGGTATTGACCTTGTCAGGCAGCAGATTGCGATTGCCGCCGGGGAATCGCTGCCTTTTGACCAGGAGGACGTTTCGATCCGGGGACACGCAATTGAATGCCGGATCAATGCAGAAGATCCACTCAATAATTTTGCCTCTGACCCGGGTAAGATCATCAGGTACCGCTCGCCGGGCGGCCCCGGTATCCGCGTGGACAGTGGTATCCACATGGGGTATATGATCCCTCCCAACTACGACTCGATGATTGCAAAGCTCTGCGCGTGGGACAGCACCCGCCCCGAGGTCATCAAACGGATGCGCCGCGCTATCTCGGAGTATATCATCCTCGGGATCAAGACCACGCTCCCGCTCCACTACGCGATCATGAACAACCAGCAGTTCATCGAGGGCAACACGCATACTCACTTCCTGCAGGAAGAGCATATTATAAAAACGCTCGAGCGCTACAAAAATGACGAGGAAGCACGGATGCAGACGCTGGCCGGATCGTTTTCGAAAGGAAACAAAGTTGCCGCGATCACGGCAGCAGTCAATGTTTATCTCCAGCAGAAAAAGAGTTGATCTAAAAATCCACCAATATCAGAACCTTTAAAAGTTTTTACGGTGTTGTAATTATGCACTTTTGTGCTGCGGTGGCCTAGCTGGTTA
>DAOQAA010000039.1:0-16114 GCA_035353675.1 Methanoregula sp.
GACATCCTCTACGGGGTCGATAATATCAAGCAGTCCCTCGGGGCGGTTGGCTGGGCGGCAAAGCACACCAAGATGGTCGGCCATGAAATTGCCGTGCAGACCCGAAA
The DNA here is from genome assembly GCA_035353675.1 of Methanoregula sp. GTDB lineage: Archaea > Halobacteriota > Methanomicrobia > Methanomicrobiales > Methanospirillaceae > Methanoregula. The sequence goes on from DAOQAA010000039.1 coordinate 108, forward strand.
ATCACCTGACACAATAGTGCTCCGGAAACGGGCAGTCGCACGCCTTGCCTCTATGGTCCACCAGATCGACAAGGACCTGTTGTTCTTAAACAAAGTAAGAAACACCCTGCGGAAGCTGCCCCATATTGAAGACGCGTTTACCATAGTGATAGCCGGGTACCCGAACGTTGGCAAATCCTCGTTTATCCGGCTTGTCTCGTCTGCCACTCCCGAAATCGCGTCATACCCGTTTACTACAAAAGGCGTGATAGTCGGGCTCCGCGAGGAAGGCAGGTCCCGCATCCAGTTTGTGGATACACCGGGCATCCTTGACCGGCCCGCAGAGGAGCGGAACCAGATCGAGCGGCAGGCGCTTTCCGCGATAATGAACGTGGCAAGCGTGATCCTCTTTATCCTCGACCCGTCAGAACACTGCGGGTACACGATGGACGTACAGCTGCGCCTGCTTGAAGAAGTAAAAGGTATGGTAAACGTGCCGGTTGTTGTGGTCGCGAACAAATCAGATATCACAGTGGCGGACGGTTACCGCTCCATGTCCACCGAAACAAAAGATGGCGTGGACGAAGTGCTCAAAGAGCTCCTCGCGTTTCGCCCGGCATGGGAAGCCTCACGCAAAGCCAATGAGCGCCCAGCCGATGAAAAACCCGAGGATAGTCCCTCCGTTTAACGGGGGAAGACCTGCTTGCGGGCGGCCTGACATGACAAAGTGAAGCAGGACGGCAAGTCCGGCAACAGAGCCGATAATTGCCCCAATCGCCGGCAGGTTCAACAGCCCGAAATATTTCACTCCGCCGGTAAAGACACTGGCGGAGACAACAAGCACGGACGGCATGATCAGGTCGCCCATACCGATGATGAAAGCGGACCGCTCCCCGCCATCGTCCAGTTTCCCGATCCCGTCCCTGATAAACGAGTAATTGCGTTTTTTCGGGATAACAAAAAGGATCGGCGTTTTCAAATCAATGACTCCCTCGGCAAGGGCGATCATGTGTTTTGTCTTGTAGACAGAGATCGCATCGTAGGCCGCAAGGATCACAAGGAGCAGGATGACCGGGATGGTCCCAAGCGATACGCCAAAGATGGAAGCGACGCCGGCTGCGAGGAGAAGACCAAGGCCGTCAATAACATACCATTCCGGATATTTGTATAAAAGTACGGTTGCAGCGATTGAAAGGACAAGCGTGACCGCCATCTCAAGGTATCCCGGTTCTACCAGCATCGGGACGATTGCCGCAAAGGTATAGATAAAGGTCAGGAAGATGGAGAGCCCGATGATCCACGCGATTATATTTTTTCGGCCGTATTTGATCAGCACCAGAAGGAATGCCGTGAATCCAAGAAGGATCGCCATGAATATGAACGGGTTTGCCATGGATTCCGGGTCTTCAAATGCGGCAAGGCCGGCGGCCTGTACCGGGAGCGACAGGGCAACAGAGCCAAGTTCCACGATGATGAGAAATGCAGGCATTACAAAAAATGGCATGAATTTTTTTACAAGGCTTGTATCCATGAATGCGGTCTCTCCGGGATATAGTTAGTTTAATTAGTGCGCTCTTTATATCTAAAAACATGGACATTCCCGAATATCTTCCGGATATTGTGCTCACGGCTGTGATGGTTATTTCCACCATATTTCTTATCCTGCGGTTCTGGCAGGACCTGTTTATCGCTGCTGCTGCCGCACTGATGATGCTCTCTCTTGGCGGGCTCTTTTTATCCCTCCAGGTGAAGATGAGAAATCTTGAAAAGGACTCAGTCGCCCGGGAACGGATGCTCCGTACAAACCTTGAGGAGATTTCAAACCGCATGGCCGACAGCTATAACGAGACTGCATCCCGCATGGAAGGACTGGTTGGCGAGGTCTCAAAGCGGGTCTACAAATAAACAGTCCGGCTATTATATTGTGGCAGGTGCTGGTAAGTCATGGGTGTCGCACTTCGGGATATTATAGCGGATTATAAGGTTCCGGTCACATGGGAAGGACTTTCCGGGGTGGCGGCGGTCGATGCGAACAACGCGCTCTACCAGTTTTTAACGATCATCCGGCAGCCTGACGGCACCCCCCTGATGGACCGGCAGGGCAGGGTGACATCCCACCTGTCAGGGATCCTGTTCCGGATGGTCAATTTCCTTGAAAAAGGGGTAAAACCGGTCTTTGTTTTTGACGGTAAGCCCCCGGAGATCAAGGACGCGACAATCGAAGTGCGCCGCAAAACCCGGGACGAGGCGGGGGAGAAGTGGAAGGCGGCAGTTGAACGGGGGGACGAGGAGGAGGCGTACAAGCAGGCACGGTCGGCAACCCGGGTGGAAGAAAAAACAATTGTGACCTCAAAGGAACTGCTCGGACTCATGGGCATCCCGTTTGTCGAGGCGCCAAGCGAGGGGGAGGCGCAGGCAGCGTTTATGGCGCAGAACGGGGACGCCCGGTATGCGGTTTCGCAGGACTACGATACCCTTCTTTTCGGTGCTCCCCTCCTTGTGCGAAACCTCACGGTGAGCGGGAAGCGCAAGATCCGTGGCCGGGTCGTTACAACAAATCCCGAGCGGGTGGTGCTTTCCGAAGTCCTTAACGGCCTGAAACTCACACGGGAGCAGCTTGTTGAGATTGGTATCCTTGTAGGGACCGATTTCAACGCGGGTGCAGACGGCGTGGGGGCAAAGACGGCGTTAAAGATCGTGCAGAAAGGGGAGTTTACCGCAAAACTCTCCGAGAAATGCCCGGGTTTTGACCCGGCGCCGGTGATGGACTTTTTCCTTCATCCTCCGGTGACGAGCGGATACACGCTTGTGTGGGGCCATCCGGATATTGAAGGAATAAAACGGATGCTCTGCGACGGGTATGATTTTGCCGAGGAAAGGATCGATGCCGCACTCGAACGGTATACAGTAAAAGCCGGGCAGAAAACTCTTGAAAGCTGGTTTTAAGAAAAATACGTCCGCGCCAGATTAGGCCGGGTGGACGGCTGGAAATGAGGGGGCGGGAAAAATACAAGAAAAAAATGCCGCCCCGCTCACAGCAGTGCTGGTACTGTCTTTGCCCATGTGCTGACCCGATTTTTTACTGCTTCATCTGTATACGAAGAGATCGTGACCCGGTCCCTGGCGACGCTCATAAACCAGAGCGTGCCATCCGGGTCGTGGCACAGGAGAGTTACGGAGAACAGGTCGGCATCGGGAATATGTTTTGCCTTCCCGCCGTGGGCCAGCGTGTTTGCGGTGTTCGAGACAACAGCAGCAATTCCGTCTTCGTACCCCTCAAGCGAGTTATAGATCTCCGATCCCGATCCCACCTGGACCCGGCCCTTATCGAGATACACGAACTTCGCTGTGTACATTTCCCGGATCTTCTCGACCGGCGGATGGTTTTTGCGGCCGGTCATATACGGCGTGCACCCGAACGGATTGTTCATGATAATATCCCGGACAAACGTGGAGAATGCCCTGGTGTCTGGGAAGGGGGTTTTCGGGTAAAGGACGGCGCTTCTTTTCTTTGATTTCTCACTGAATACTGCCATGGTGATCAGCACGCATTTTTTTTACGGAAACAGGATGAGACAATTGCTCCCCCTGTCGCCCTTCGTGATAACAGATGAACGGGCAGGTGCGATACATAGTTTCCGGTTTTATTTTCTGACTGCCAGTACATATGAATCATTCCTGAAAACCGGGTCTTTTGCAGGGCAAAATGACAGGGGGTCGCACAAAAAAATGTATGACCCCCCTATATTTTTAGGTTGGGGGTGGGTCGATCTCCCGCGTAATTATCTCCTCTCGCGGCTGGTTCCCAAAGGTATACCGTGTGAAAAATTACGGTGAAGACCGGGACTAAATTATGCAGGAATGATGAGACGGGATTGTAGTGCCTGCATATTCCTTGCCGATGTCTCAAACAGGATGTGACCCCCCCATTCCCTTTTCACAATTTTGGGTTAATTATGGGTGAAATTACATGACGTAAAAATGGGAGGATTTTGAGGCTTGAATGTGGCTCCTGCACATAGGGGGGTCATGCATTATTTTGTATGACCCCCTTTGTTTGGGGTGCGGTCGGATCCATTTTTTAAGACGCTCTTTGGGGCTGACGCTCCCGTCGCGTGGGGATCTGAGTGGCGTTTTTTTAGCGTTAAGAGAAAAGAAAGTACAAATATTTTTTTTAAGTGCCCTGCTCTCCCGACGAACCGGACATTTTTTTGCCACCTTTGCTGCCAGGCAGCCAAAACATGATGAGGACAAACCCCTCCCCTTAGGAAAAACATGTTTCGTACGGTGTCCCGGGCCGGACATGCGCGTCTTTCAGTGCGAACTAAGGCAAACCTGAAGACAACCTCAATTTTTTGCAGCCTAAGACCCCCTTACAATAGATCTTTTATCGTCGTCCCAACAAACTTTTCAGGTTCACATGGAGTGCAGTAACGGGACAAGATCGGCTAATACGGCAACCCCCTCTTCAAAAGAAAAGGCTGTTGCAGCGGGCCTCATCTGCGATATCGGACTCTGGATACCGGAAATCCTTGCAGTTGTCCTTTCCGGCTCTGTCACACTCTTTGCCGATGTCATGAAATGCGGCAACGAGATCATTGCCACCGTTTTTGCCCTTGCTGTCCTCCTGAAGATGAAACACGGCACCAGCTACGATTACGGCATGGGTAAGTTCGAGACTTCTACCCGGATAGCAACTGGCGCCATTATGCTCATCTCAATCTTTATCATTTTCATGTCGGCATTCGAACGGATCTTTGTCCCCGAACACATCGATCCTGCCGGCGCCATTATCGCTGTCCCGCTCATGATTGTCACCGCCATTGTCGATACGTATCACTGGCGTACAAACTACCGCCTGTCACAAAACGACCCCTCGCCCATCATAGAAGCCCAGTGGCGTCTCCGCCGGGCAAAAGCGTTTGCTGATATCGCCGTGCTTCTCGCGCTTGTGTTCTCGTTTGTCCTTATCGGGTTCTGGTGGGCGGTTTATATCGACCCGGCAGTATCCTTCATCATCATCGGGTTCCTGCTTGTTGCCGGAGTCCGGGAGATCACGTCATCGCTACCCGATCTCTTTGACAAGACTCTTGAAGAAGATCTCCAGATTGTTATCCTGCGGGAACTCTCGGCGTTCTTTAATGAATACGAGGACTTCTACGGCGTCCGCTCACGGCGCTCAGGGAGCACCATCTACATCGATATCTTCCTTGGCTTTGACCCTGAACGAAAAATGGGAGCGGTGCAGGACATGAGCGACCGGTTCAAAAAATCCCTTGAAGAAAAGATACCCGGGAGTATTGTCAGTATTGTCCCGACAAGCGACCCTTCTGCACAAAAGAGCACGATATAAACCGGTTTTCCTTATTTCGAGTTATCCCAAATGAAATTGTTTAATAAAGGATAAGTTCCAGTCCTTTTATCGAGTGTGTAATATAGAGTGATCCACGTTCTTTACGTTGACGACGAACCTGCCCTGCTTGAACTTACAAAACTGTATCTGGAGCGTTCCGGGGATTTTACTGTCGATACAACTGTTTCAGCACAGCAGGCAGCCGGAAGGTTGCAGGATTCCTCATATGATCTCGTCATTTCCGATTACGAGATGCCGGAAACGAACGGGATTGAATTTTTACAGCAACTCCGTAAGACCGAAAACAAAATACCATTTATCATCTTTACCGGCAGGGGCCGGGAAGAGGTTGTGATAGACGCTATCAATGCCGGGGCAGATGCTTATATCCAGAAAGGCGGTAACCCCGTCGCACAGTTTGCCGAGCTTGCTGAAAAAATCCGACAGATAATACGCAGGACGACGGCGGAACGCGCACTTGAAGACGCAGAAGCGCGGTACCGGGCGATGTTCCAGAATATGTCCGATATACTTCGGATACTTGACAAAAACGGCAGGATAGCCTACGATTCTCCATCGTCATCCCGCATCCTTGGGTATCCCCCCGGGTCGCTTGTGGGAAAAGATCCGATGGATTACGTCCACCCGGATGACATTGAGCGTATCCGGTCTGAACTGTCCAAAGTGTTTTTGAAAAAAAATCCCGGGATCCCTTCTGAATTCCGGATTCGTAAAGCAGACGGGAATTATATCTGGGTTGAGTCTGTAGCTGACAATCTTATCGGGGTAAACGGAGTTGATGGCATCGTTGTCACCACCCGCCCGATTGCCGAACGCAAAAAGGCAGAGGAAGAAATCAGGAAAAAACACGAAGACCTGCATGCTGCATTTGAACAGCTGACTGCAACCGAGGAAGAACTGCGCCAGAACTATGATGAGCTTGCGAAAAGCGAGCGGCGGCTTATGGAATCCGAGAGAAGGGCTCTTGCGTCAGAAGCCTTCCTGAAATGCGTGATTACTGATGTCCGCGAAGGCATCACCGCCCTTGATACCGGACTGCGGTATACTCTCTGGAACCCTTTCATGGAAGAACTGACCGGGATACCCGCCAGTCAGGTTCTGGGTAAACATTTGTTCGAATTATTCCCCCATTTTGCGGATGCTGAGATCCGCCGCGGTGTTGAAAGTGCACTGGAGGGGAAGATTATCGAGACTCCCGACATGCCGCTTGACCTCCAAAGAAAAAAGAAGCGGATCTGGGTGCGGTTTATCGGGGCCCCGCTCTATACTCCTGACGGGACCGTATCGGGAATAATTGGTGTTGTCCAGGATATCACGTCCAGAAAGGAAGCGGAACTTGCGCTGCTTGCCACAACCGGACAACTCCGGGAAAGTGAAGAGAAATACCGGAACGTCTTTGAAGCAAAGAATAATCCCCTTCTTCTTGTCGATGAAAAAACGCAGGAAATACTCGAATTAAACCAGGCGGCATCTGATCTCTACGGTTATCCCCTGGCGGATATGACAAAAATACGGCTTATGGATCTTTCAGCAGAACCGGAGAAAACGCGGGAGACCCTTATCCGTCAAATCCCCCGTGTCTCCCTGCGGTACCACCGGAAAAAAGACGGCACAACCTTTCCGGCAGATATCACGCTTGCGTATTTTACCCTGAAGGGCCGGTCGGTTCTCATCCTTTCGATCCGGGACCTGACCGGTGTCCAGCAGATTGGGGAAGCCCTGAGAATTGCAAATGTCAAGCTCAACCTTATGATCGGCATAACCCGGCACGACGTGTTGAATTCGCTTACCTCACTCCTTGGTTATAACGAGATCCTGAAATCCCGTGAAATCGACGCCCCTGTACGGGAGATGCTTGAAAAGCAGGGAAAAGCCCTGAATTCCATCAGGAACCAGATCGAGTTTACGCGGACATATGATGATCTCGGTGTCAAAGCTCCGGTCTGGCAGCATGTCGGGAACACGGCGTCACGGGCATATGCCCAGTTTATCAATTCCATATCGTTTGTCTGCGAGACCGGAGATCTTGAGATCTATGCGGACCCGATGCTTGAGAAGGTGTTTTACAACCTGTTTGACAACGCATTCCGCTATGGCGAAACTGTCACAAAAGTCAGGCTCTACGGGGAGATAGATGGATCAGACCTTCTTCTCTTTTTTGAGGATAATGGTGCTGGTATCCCGGACAATGAAAAGATGCATGTTTTCTCACGCGGGATCGGGAAAAATACCGGCCTTGGTCTCTTTTTGACCCGGGAGATCCTTGCAATTACCCGCATTACTATACAGGAAAACGGTGAGTATCGGAAAGGGGCACGTTTCATGCTCCGCGTGCCCCGTGGCATGTACCGTCTCCTGAAATAATAGTGTTTTTGCCCTTACAGCAGGGGATCGGGAAGTTCAGGGCCGTAAACCGGGAGTTTTGATCCGGAGACAAGTATTGGCCGGTCGGACCGGGCGATTTTGTCGAGGATCAACTGTTTACCTTTCCGTGTCAGCGCAAAGACCGGTACCGCCGTACCGGCCTGAAGGAGAGCTTTTGGTCCTGCGATCTGCCAGATCCATTTTGAGGCGCAGGCAGTGACGATATCCGAGACTGCGACAATTTTTTCCGCGTCTTCTTTTGACGTTCCGCTTGTATGTACCACGAAGATAAACGCATCCGGGAATTTTTCACGGATTGCGGCGGCCGTATTCGCCGATGCAACGGTGACAGCGACCGCCTTAAAACCTTCTTTGTATGCACGGGACACTCCCCAAACAGGATCAATTGCCGCGTGTGACGGGTCAAGGATAATTCCCCCGTCCTTCTCGATCCGGTCCATTATGTCTTTAACCGGGGAGGTGCTTACAAGTCCGGACATCCTGCCGCCAATGCCCTGCACAAGCTCCGGTGTCGTAACGATTACGGTTCCCGCCCCGTCGCATGCAAGGACTGCCGCATCGAGACTTTTTGAAAGTATGCCGGAACTGATAAGTTCGGAAGCCCCGAAACCAACAAAGTCTACAGTCCCGCGGATTTTACGGTCCGGCCGGCACATGCCCCATGAATTTATCCGGTGCTCGATGTTTGCTTTGACCGCTTCCGGGGTAATATCAACAACCGGCAGTGCAAACTTTTTTGCAAGCGGGCAATGGCGGAGTTCCGGGGCCGAGACACTGGTCACTTTGCCGTCTTTTATTGTAATTTTTGTCCGTCCAACTGCCTCGATCACGTGAATATCGTCGTTGTTTTCAGTCATATGCAGGTCATCTCTTTTCCTGTATCCCTGTCTGGTTGGATCAGGAAACTATGTTCCAGACCGGACTCCTGTTATCTTCCGGGATTGTATATGCGCCAAGAGATAATAATTTCATGGCAGCATAAAGGAAAAAATCTGTAAATCCCGTACCGTGGTTAACAGGAAAAAAGGCGCAATTACCAGGACCGCATATAAAAAGGAAAATCTCTGTTTATCCGAGCGCAAGCATGCGTTCGATTGCCCCCCGTGCCCTCGCTGCCACATCTTCTGGTACCGTGATCCTTGGTTTGAGCGTGGCAAGGGAATCCCGGACTTTTACAAGGTCCGTCTTTTTCATGTTCATGCAGACCGCCTTCTCGGAAAGCGGGTAACAGCGCTTGTCCGGGTTTTCTTTTTTGAGCCGGTGAAGAATGCCGGTTTCAGTGCCGATTATGAACTCTTCTTTTGGGGATGAGTTTACATACCTGAGGATTCCCGATGTGCTTGCAACGTGATCGGCACTATCAATAACCTCCGGCCTGCACTCCGGGTGGACGAGCACAACTGCACCGGGGTGCTCTTCTTTTGCACGGGCGATATCGGCGGGTGTATATCTGTCGTGGACAAGGCAGAACCCTTCCCAGGGCAGAACCGTTTTTTTTGTAAACCTCGCTGCGTATTGCCCCAGGTTTTTGTCCGGCACAAATATCACGGTATCCTCTTTTACTGAGTTAACCACGTTTACCGCATTTGCCGAGGTACAGCAGATGTCGCTCTCCGCTTTGACATCGGCAGTAGAGTTAACATAACAGACAACCGCTGCACCGGGATAGCGGGCCCGGGCGGTTTTAAGTTCGTCTGCGGTTACCATGCCGGCCATGGGACAGCAGGCATCCGGGGCTGGCAGCAGGACGGTCCTTTCTGGAGAGAGAATTGCGGCAGTCTCTGCCATAAAATCGACACCGCAGAAAACAATGATGTCGCCATCCATCTTTGTTGCGGCACGGGCAAGCTCCAGCGAATCTCCGGTGACATCAGCAATATCCTGCACTTCGGCACGCTGGTAATTGTGCGCAAGGATGATCGCGTTTTTCTTCTCCTTGAGCCGCAGGATCTCATCCTGCAGCATGGTGATGTCCTGCATCGGGTAACACGCTCGTTTACAAACTTGTGTATCGTTATTCTCTTTCCTCGTGTATCAAATAGTCGCTGGCAGCATGCGGGGATTTGTCACCCGGATGTTTATGCGCCGGGCATTCCTAACTTCTTGTAACGATCATGAAAGTGATTCTGCCGGATCAGACCGTACGGGTAATGGAGAAACCGCCCGGGACAGTCGGGGCGCTCCTGCATGAGATTGGCATTACTCCCCTTGAAGTGATTGTGTCACGGGACGGGAAACTTGTTCCCGAACAGGCTACAATCGGGAAAGATGATGAGATACGGATCATCCGGATTGCACACGGGGGATAAAACCGTGGATCTGCGTGCCGTACCCGAAACGACCCCGGTCTGCGCCTGTTGCAGGGAACCGGCGGTGATGTACCAGGCAGTCTCCGGCAGGTATCTCTGCCGCACGCACCTTATCAGGGACGTTGAAGAACGTGTCCGTGCAACTATTGAAGAATCCGGGCAGATCCACCCGGGCGACAGGATAGCAGTGGGTTTAAGCGGCGGGAAGGACAGCACCGCACTTCTTGTGATTCTTTCAAGGCTCCTGCCCAAATGGCCGGGTGCGAGCCTTGTTGCCATTACCGTGGACGAAGGTATAGCCGGTTACCGTGCCGATACCATACGGGCTGCGGAAACACTGACAAAACGGCTTGGCGTGGAACACCATTTTGTATCATTTCGTGACCTTGTCGGGGACGATCTCGATACCATTCTTGTCGGGCGCGCAGAACAGGCATGCACTATCTGCGGTATCCTGCGAAAAAAAGCCCTCGCGGATGCTGCCCGAAACGCCGGCGCAACCTCAATTGCCACCGGCCATAACCTCGATGATGAAGCCCAGTCTGTGCTGATGAATGCTTTACGCGGCGATCTCCCCCGGCTTCTCCGCGATACCGGCACCGGGCGGTCGGCGGAATTTCTCCCGAGGATCAAACCGCTTTCAGGCATCATGGAAAAGGAGATCGCTGCATACCTGTTCGTACAGGACTTTTTTCTGGTGCTGCCTGAATGCCCGTACACGAAATACGCCCTGCGTGCAGAAGTCCGCACAATGCTCTCGGAGTATGAGTCCTGTCACCCCGGCACCATGCAGCACCTTATCGAAAGTAAAAAAACGATCCAGAGTTATTGTGCAGGGACACCGGTTATGGAACCCCTGCACCATTGTAAGGAATGCGGAGACCCCTGTTCCGGTAACCTGTGCCAGGTATGCCGGCTCCGGCATTCACTGGGGAAGTGAGGGCACTCCCTGCACGTGTTCCGGGTGGGAGTAGATGTTCATTTTTGTGCTGCGGACAAAACCGACGACACAAACGCCGTTCTGGTTTGCGATCTCTGCGGCAAGCGTCGTTGTCGCGCCACGTGAGACAATAACAGGGATGCCTGCAATCAGGCACTTGCGCACCATCTCAGACGAAATCCTGCCGGAACATATGACAAATGTCTGTGATAGATCAACCTTGTTCCTGATCCCATAGCCGATCACCCGGTCAAGCGCATTATGCCTGCCGATATCCTCGGAACGGGAGATAATGCCGTCTTTTGAGGCAAGCCCGACAACATGGATACCTCCGGTGGTTTTGTGTAGATCGGATTCAAGCACCGTTTTTACCGTCGTCCGGATCAGTTCCGGTGAGAGAAGGAGGTCTGAAGTGATCTTTGGCATTTTTTCAGTATCGATATAGGAGGCAGCTCCCCCGCACCCGGAGAGGATGGTCTTTTTTGGGCCAAGAACCTTGAAAAGATTGGTCGTGATCACGCTGATACGGTTTTTCTCAATTTTTATGGATTCGATCTCATCAGCGCCCTTGATGATCTGTTCGGTAAAAAGGTAGCCGGTGACAAAATCCTCAAGGTTTGTCGGGCTCATCATCGCGGTCATCGCGTGCCGGCCGTTTACAAACAGGGCTTCGGCGACTTCGTCAATGACCTCATGGGTCCCGGCTTTTGCCGATTCTCCGTCAATCTTTATACAGGGCAGGTGTCTGAACATCGGAACTGTCATTTATTGTCACCGTAATTTTTCAGTCGGATTTTTTATTGGCTGGTACAAGCATTTCATCCATGCTGCCGCTGCGGTATCCTTCAAGGTCGAGCGTCACGTACGAGAACCCGAGTGCCCGGAACGTGCCGGTTACCTCAGCGTGCATATCAAGTAATGTGCCCATCTCCTCTTTAGGCACTTCGATACGTGCGATTGTGCCATGCAGTCTCACCCGTACCTGCCGGAACCCGTTTTTATGCAGGAAATCTTCAGCCTGTTCGATCCTCCCCAGTTTTTCACGGGTGATAGTATCCCCGTAAGGAATGCGGGAGGAAAGGCAGGCTGCTGATGGCTTGTCCCAGAACGAGTAACCACTTTCTTTTGCAATCTTCCGGATATCGCTTTTTGTCAATCCGGCATCAATGAACGGGTGAATAATTCCCTCTTCCGTGCCCGCGGCAAGGCCCGGCCGGTGCTCGCCGGTATCCGAGACATTGGTGCCGTCTGCGACACAGGCAAGGCCCAGTTCCCGTGCTCTTTGTTTGAGTAATGCTGCTGAGTTCTTTTTACACCAGTAGCACCGCTCCGCAGGATTTTTTGTGAACTGGTTGTCTTCCATGAGTGATAACGGGAGGATTTCAAGGCAGAGGTCATAGTCCCGGGCTATCTGCTGAGCTTCCCGGACTGCCTCGCGGGGAACAACCGGGCTGTCAAGAAGGATGCACCGGGTTTTGTCACCCAGTACTTCATGGGCAATTACTGCAAGCAGGCTGCTGTCCACGCCACCGGAAAAAGCGACAAGCATGGATCCCCTTTCTGCTATTTTCTTTTGGAGGAGCGTGCGACAGGCAGTCGTGTCCATACTACGTACATGACCTTATTTTTTTAAAAGGTATCCGGATTGGTGCAGGGGACAGCCGACTACGATGGGGGGAGTCCTGTTGTCGGATGTGAAATATTGTATGCAGGTAAGTGATTAGCAGAAGGATGTAATGCCCGGTGACAAGCAGCGTTAATAATATTAACAATTGTGAACATACGGATGGTGTGATTACCCATGAGTGATCGTCTTTGCTGTGAATAACAGAAACGAAGTACAGGTGCTGACACTCGGACACCTTCCACCATCGGCAAAACTGGTGTATACTATCCTGAAAGCAAACCATCCGATGACGCAGAAGGATATCATACGGGAATCCATCCTTCCCGAACGCACCGTCCGCTATGCCCTTTCCCGACTCCGGGAGGAGAACGTACTGACCGAGTGCCTCTATCTTGCCGATGCACGGCAGAGCCTGTATCGTCTCTCGCTGCAGGAGAAGGAACCCACCTCTGCGGCCTGATCCTTTCTCACTTTTTTTCCATTCACAAAAGCAATCCGCTGCTCTTAAAATCGGACCTTTCGCAGATCCGGTAAGATTTGCCGGTAAATCAGCCCTTAAATAATTCCCGTACCTACAGTAGCATGTCGAGTCACAATTGTGAACGACAATGAATGCCAGGATGGCGGAAAGGCTACGCGGCTGACTGCAGATCAGTATATCCCGGTTCAATTCCGGGTCCTGGCTCTTTTCCTGATTTTTCTACCATTTTTAGGAGTAATAGTTTCCTCCGGCTTATCCTCCCCAGGGGATCTCACACTGAATTAAAACAACCTTTATTTTTACCGGAATTGCAGCAAAAATTATCCCTATTACTGGCGCGTATTAAAATTCTGCGAGTATTATCACTCTGTCGCATACAAATTTCGGGGTAAAAATGCTGGTTTTATTTGGAAAATGGGATCAGGAAAAATTCACCGATTGAAAAACATATAAATATTCACAATTGTTATCTAGTATAGTCAATTCACAATCGTGAATAAGACCATGCCAGGATGGCGGAAAGGCTACGCAGCTGACTGCAGATCAGCGTATCCCGGTTCAATTCCGGGTCCTGGCTTCGTGAGGTTACCATGAGTATCAGAGTACAGAAAACATTCGAAGCACTCTTCGAACTTGAAGAGATCCGGGGGATCTTCAGAGATGCCCTTCCAACGGGCCTGAGTGATGAAGAGGAAGCGGCATTCCGGCAGAAGATCGCAGGCCTCAAGGCCATTATTGCAGATCTCGAAGCCGGCACCGGAACCCCGGATGTGACGAAGATCGCAGGGATTCTGGATATCCGCTCCCGTGAAGAACAATTTATCAACATCCAACCCATCCAGGCGGCAGGACGGTTGACAACGGAAGCCCGGAAGGCGCTCATATCGTATGGTGACGGATACTCCACCTGTGATTTCTGCCGCAAGCCGTTCCGGCTCGACAAGATCTCCCGGCCCGGGATTGCCGACTTCCATGCCGACCTTGCCAAGTGGCTTAACATGGACCAGGCCCGGGTCGTTCCCGGTGCCCGTCGCGGGTTCCAGGCAGTAACCAATACGCTCGTCAGCAAAGGCGACAGCGTGGTCGTTTCTGCCCTTGCCCACTATACCGAGTTCCTCGCCGTGGAAAATGCCGGCGGGGTCGTAAAGGAAGTCCCGCTCAACGACAAGCATATCGTAACCGCTGAGGCAACAGCCCAGAAGATCGAGGATGTCAGGGCAGAGACCGGAAAACTCCCGGTGCTTGTTATGATCGATCACTTCGATTACCAGTATGCAAACGAGCACGAGATTGCCGGCATCGGGAAGGTTGCCCATCAGTATGACATCCCCTTCCTCTACAATGGTGCCTATACGGTCGGCGTCCAGACTGTCGATGGGAAAATGATCGGGGCGGACTTTGTTGTCGGCTCCGGACACAAAAGTATGGCATCGGTTGCACCATCCGGGGTTCTTGCCATAAACGAGGAATTCGCGCCAAAGACCCTTCGGACCACGGGAATGGTGGGCGACCTTACCAAACGCAAGTTCGGGATCAAAGAGGTGGAAATGCTCGGGTGCACGCTGATGGGCGGGACCCTGCTGTCTATGATGGCATCGTTTCCTGCCGTAAAAGAACGGGTACTCCACTGGGATGAGGAGGTCAGGAAGTCTAACTACTTCATCGACACCCTGCTCCGGATCAACGGGAGCAAGGTACTCTCCGAGTACCCGAGAAAGCACTCGCTCACGAAGGTCGATACGACCGGAAGCTTCGATACGGTTGCACAGAACCACAAGCGCCGCGGCTTCTATCTCTCTGACGAGCTTACCAAACGTGGTATCGTCGGAGAGTTCGCAGGTGCAACCCGTACCTGGAAACTTAACACATACGGGTTGTCCTGGGACAAGATCCACTACATTTCGGATGCATTTGCGGAGATCGCAGAAAAATACCAGATCCCTGTCGAAAAGAATGCGAAGAACACCTGCCTTTACCAAAAAGAGTAAACTGTTACAAACGACGAGAAACACCTGCGGGAATTACCATGACTGAAAAGAAATTCCACCTTGGCACAACAGCCCTCCATGCCGGACAGGTGCCGGATCCGACCACCGGGTCCAGAACAGTCCCGCTTTACCAGACCACATCGTACGTGTTCAGGAATACCGAGCACGCGGCCAACCTCTTTGGCTTAAAAGAACTGGGGAACATCTACACCCGTCTCATGAACCCGACGACAGAAGTGTTCGAGAAACGCATTGCGGCAATCGAAGGCGGGACCGGGGCTATCGCGACTGCATCGGGTGCAGCGGCCATCACGTATGCGATCCTGAACATTACCCGGCCGGGTGACGAAATAGTCTCGGCTGACAACCTGTACGGCGGTACCTACGAGTTCTTCCACTACACACTCCCCAAGTTCGGGCGTCATGTGGTCTTTGTGAACTCACAGAAACCTGAAGAGTTCAAAAAAGCAATCACCCCAAAGACCCGTGCCATCTATGCCGAGACCGTCGGAAACCCAAAACTCGACACTCCGGATTTCGAGGCCATCGCAAAAATCGCCCACGAAAACGGTGTTCCGTTTATTGTAGACAACACGACCGGTGTCGGTCTTGTCCGGCCAATAGACTATGGTGTCGATATTGTTGTCCATTCGGCCACAAAGTACATTGGTGGCCACGGGAACTCCATTGGCGGGGTCATTGTCGATTCCGGTAAATTTTCCTGGAACAACGGCAAGTTCCCCGAGTTTACCGAACCCGATCCCGGGTACCACGGCCTGAAGTACTGGGACACGTTCGGGAACTTCCCGGGCATCGGGAACGTCGCGTTCGTCTTTAAGATCCGGGTCTCGCTCATGAGGGATACCGGTGCCGTCATCAGCCCGTTTAATTCGTGGCTGTTTTTGATCGGCCTTGAAACCCTCC
>DAOQAA010000040.1:0-15946 GCA_035353675.1 Methanoregula sp.
CAAAGAACCGCGCCCAGCTCTACCGTCTCCGCAAGTGGCAGCGCCGGATCCGTGTCAGCAACGCGACGGAACGAAACCTTGCCTTTGCACTCTCGGAACTTGACCGTATGGCTTCGGCACTCGGTCTGCCGAGAAACGTGCGTGAGACCGCAGCTGTGGTCTACCGTGACGCGGTTGACAAGAACCTGATCCGGGGCCGGAGTATTGAAGGCGTCGCAGCAGCGGCTCTTTACGCGGCCTGCCGCCAGTGCAGTGTACCCCGTACGCTCGATGAGATTGCAGAAGTGTCCCGTGTCTCACGAAAAGAGATTGGAAGGACGTACCGGTTTATCTCAAGAGAACTTGGCTTAAAACTCCTTCCGACCTCCCCGATTGACTACGTGCCCCGTTTCTGCTCCGGGCTTACGCTCAAAGGAGAGGTACAGAGCCGTGCGGTCGAGATCCTCCGTCAGGCAGGGGAACGCGAGCTGACAAGCGGCAGGGGCCCGACCGGGGTTGCAGCAGCAGCCATCTACATTTCGTCCATCCTTGGCGGCGAGCGGCGCACCCAGCGCGAGGTGGCAGAAGTGGCAGGGGTCACTGAAGTCACCATCCGGAACCGTTACAAGGAACTCGCAGAGAAACTCGACATCGAGATTATTCTCTAAATATACTTTTTTCCCGCAGTGGAACTACCAGCAATAACTATATTCCATCCGCGGGAGAATTGTAATACCACAATTCCTCGGGCTCGTAGATCAGGGGTAGATCGTTACGTTCGCAACGTAAAGGCCGCGGGTTCAATTCCCGCCGGGTCCATTCGTTTTTATTTTCTCGATTTTTTACACAAGAGGGAACCATTTTTCGAGGGATTACCCGACGGATTTCCGGTGCAACACCAGGAATCCGTGAAAAATGGTACGAATTAATACAGGACTCTCACGACTCAAAAACAGGAAAATTAAAAGATTTTTTATTTCGAAGAAAGGATCTTTGCTTCGCTTTCAAGCGTCTCTTTCAGGCGCTGTACGGCCTCGTTAAGATCGTTTGTGGTTGTAACGGTGAACTGGTTATCGGCCTTCACATCGTGATACGTGACGATATATTCGATTTGCCCGTCCTTTGCTTTTTTAGGTTCAATAATGAGTTTTACCATGAAAGAATCTCCGGTTTCTCCGGGGTCATGTAACAAAACGTTTTCCCGGCTCTTCTCAATTTTTAGGCTCGGTATTATAAATTCTTCATCTTCTGTGTTGCAGGGACTGGCCACAAATAAAACCAAAAAGATACAGGTACTGCCTTTGGGATGCGAAAATATCAACAAGGTAACCGGCCAACAATGACTAAAACAGGAGATTTGCAAATGGCAACATCATCATCATTTACCCTGAACACAGGTGCGGCGATCCTGTGCACCATCCTTTTGCTGGTGATGCCGGTCGCAGCAATTAATACTGCCATATATGGCAACAGCGCGGGATTTGATCCGGCCCTCCATGCAGATACATTCACCGTTGTGTGTACTCTTCCAGGAGATGCGGGTGTCGGACTTGATTCCGATCTTTCGTGCTTTACCAATTCATCAACCGACGTCCTCTTTATTACCGGTGACGCAGGATACAGCCAGAATACCGTTACACAACTTGAAACAGCTGTAAAATCCGGTAAGATCCTTGTCGTGACCGATAAAGATCTTTTGCGGTTCACAGATATCCTGCCCGCCCGGACTGCAGGAACGGCGCCGGGGAGCCTTACGCTGAACGTGACAAACCCCAATTCGACGCTTTCAAAAGATATCTTTTCCGGGATGCCATCTTACTTCTCCGCTGCATCGAATGTTACAACCCGCGTTAAATACGTGGCGCGGGACAGTGCGACAACACTCATGAGTTTTGATAACGGCGATCCCGCCCTGCTCTTTACCAAATACGGGAACGGGTACGTCGTTGCATGGCTGCCTCCGGCAGATACAACATACCTTGGCAGTACCGAAGCGGATACGATAAACGAGCGTCTGATTACCCACCTGATTGCGCTTCGCGGCACGGTTGTTGTAACGGAGACGACGATCCCTGCAACAACAACGGTACCGGAAACAAGTATTCCCACAACTGCGGTAACAGCAGCAACAACGGTCACTTCCGGGGAATCTGCATACGGGAATGTGTCAGTATATTCCTCGCCGCTCAACGCGAACGTATACATTGACGGCGTGTATAAAGGAATTGCGCCGGTCGACCTTACCGGTATTTCTGCCGGCAGCCATGCGCTGAAACTGGCACTCACCGGTTACTATGATTACGATGCCACAATTACAATCGTTGGCGGCGGCACCATCACGGCATTTGGATCGCTTGCCCCGCGTGAAAGTGCAACGGTGGTTCCGACATCAACACCTGCCGTAACTACTACTACAGAACCTGCCCCCATCTGGTCAAGTCCTGCGGTAGTGGCGGCAGTGCTCGGTATCATCACCGCTGTGATCGGTGCGTGTGTCACCATCTTTACGATCTACCACAAGAATTCAAAACCATAAGCGCCCGGCACATAGCAATACCCGGTTTTTTTCTTTTTTTACAGGAAAGATCAGTAACAACTATAAGGAATCCGCAAAAAAAGTATATGCCACACAAGGGCTCGTAGATCAGGGGTAGATCGTCACGTTTGCAACGTGAAGGCCACGGGTTCGAATCCCGTCGAGTCCATCGTTTTTTGCATTTTTTGAGGTATTGAAACACCTGCCGTGCGTTTACCGGTTCTTGGCATGGATTTCCAGTTCATATCCGCGACCGCGATGCCTGCCTCAAACGTTCCTGAAAACAGATAGTAAGAACTGCCAGGGATCTAAAAAGAGCGCTATTACAATCCAATCCGGGATATCTGCGGGGTCAAAAAAAGTATTGAAACCGCCGAAGACAACGAAGAAAAGATCTCATCCGGATTTTTGGTTTAGTCAATCCAGTCCAGCAGCTGGTTCTTTTGCGCCTGTTCGCTTTTTTGGATCAGCCTTCTTTTTACTTTCTTTACGGCTTCATCCGCAGGCGAAGGGGGTAGAGGGGAGGGGGTGGATTTTTCAAACGTGCCGTAATCCAGGTACCCATCCCTGCTGTCACCTGCATCTCCCCCACCGATTTCCTGTATGATTACCGGGGATTCAGCCTGGCGGGCTGGTGCGACAGGCGGAGCCGGGGGAGCGTACTCGACAGGCCGGGGTGAAATGACAGGTTCGTCAGCCACGACAGGGTCCGTAATGATTAGCGGGGGTGCGACAGACTTTGTAAGAGGCTGCGTATCGTGGGAGGAAACCTGCACGGTGACGCGGATCCCTTCCGCCCGCTGGATTAAAAAGTCGACAAAATCCTCAACCTCCCGGTGCTGATCCGGGGTGAGGCGGCTTAGTTTGCTTTCCAGCGAATCCATGATTGGCAAAGAGACCTGTTGCTTATCCAGTATCTTTTGTTATTTGTATTTAAGTGAAATGCGAAAAACCGGTCGGATTTTAATCCCGTTATGACCACCGGTGCTGGTATCCCCGTTTTTCCATGGGCATGCCATCAGCAAACACAACCTTTTCGGCAATTGCTTTTCCAATCACCGTCACGGGAACACCGGATACAGGATACCGGTCCGGGGGCAGGGTGAAGATCAGCTCGTAGTCCCCGCCGCCATACAAGGCAAGCTCGCGTGACTGTGGTTCCGGGATGCCGGCGGGGCGGGGGACCTTACCGGATTCTATCGAAAAGCCGCAGTCATTGACGCTCATGAGATCGTAGAGAGACAGCGCAATCCCGTCACTGTCGTCCATCATCGCAGTTACCCCGCCAAGTGCAAGCCTGCGGCCTTCTTCCACCCGGGGCTGCGGTTCGAAAAGCGCTTTTTCAAACTGTTTATAGCCGTCAAGCCATGCCTGTGCCTGTCCCGGGACGCCGGTTATACAGACGAGATCCCCCGGCCGTGCACCGGTCCGCTGAACAAGATGCGCACGTTCCACAAGACCAAGGCCGGTTGTCACGACCGTGAGTTCATCATGATGATCGATATCCCCGCCAATGATTGCCGCCCCGGACTTTTTACAGCAGTCCTGTGCTCCCTGCATCACGCCCGCAAGCTGCTCCCACCGGGAAAGTCCCACCGCGATGAGCACATATTTCGGCGCCGCTCCCATGCTTGCAATATCGCTGATTGTTACCGCTGCGCTCATCCAGCCAATCTGCCAGTCAGTCATGCCATCAACAAAATCAGTCGTCTTGTGGAGCATGTCGGTCGTCGCCACCATATACCCGTCACCGCACGGAAGCACGGCGCAGTCGTCGCGGCAGTTCTCCTCGCCGACAATCCCCATCACGGTCTTTAAGAGTTCCCGGTCATCCATTGGTCATTTTCCCCCTTTGCGCACTTCCTTTCCCCGTTCGCTCTTGTACTCCTTGAACATGTGCTCGATCTGGCTCGATTTCTTCTCGCGTAAAAACTGCGCCTGCTCAGCCTGCCACCGGAGAAGAGCGGCTTCGAACCGGTCTTTTGCGGCAAGCCCCACTTTGCCCCTGACCTGCACACCGGCATCGGTATCTGATAGCAGGGGGATGCCTGCCTCGCGGAACGCGGGGACTATCTGAGGATCACGTTCGCCGGGAGCCGGGGCATGGATGACAATAGCCCGAATCGACAGATCTGCAAGATCTTTTACCACGCTCCGTCCCCATCCGTCCGTGCGCTGCACAAAGACAATCTCTCCTTCGCGGATACCGGTATCGTCAATGAGCCGGCGCAGGCCTTCTTTTGTAAGCGCTTCCATCACTTTTACCGGCAGCGCCTCACCATCAACAGTGAGCTCTGTAAAGGTCCTGATCCGTTCCACCCGTTTTGCAAGTGTGCGGCTGTGACGCTCTTCTTTCCTCAGCCGTTTTTTTAAGCCTTTTATGATGGAGTCCAGTTTTACGACCTCGGCATCCTTTGCCAGCTGCACGTCACGCGTATCGTGCATGGTCCGGAGCCGGCCCTGGAGCCGGTGGATCTCGTAATCCTTTGTCTTTACCTCTTCCTGGAGTTCGGCAACATACGTGCGCAGGCGTTTTACCATGCCATCCAGCACCCGGACGCGTTCGTCATGCTGCGCCGCAACCGGTGCCGGGGGTGCTTCCGGTACAGGAGACGGCAAAGCCCCGCCATTCATATCAAGGATTACCTGATCAAGCGACTGCCCCCGGATCACTCGTGCCCTGACTTCATCAAGATCATGAGCCGGGGGGACGCGCCGGAGGAGGTTCCGGAACTTGTTCTGGTACTGGAGATACGCATCAAGCGCTGCCGAGAGTGCGTCCCGCTCATGTACGTTTGCATACGGGAAACCTGCTGTAAGCTCAAGTTTTGCCTCGACACTCGTATCCTGGCGGGGGGTATATGCAACTGCCGAGAACGCCCGGCGGATCTTCTCGACCGAATACGGCATTTCCTGCACATCGGATGCGATGACAAGAGGTTTTCCCACCCGGTACAGGGCCTCGATCACTCCGGACATGTTCATCTGCCGGGAACTTTCAAGGTGCATGAGGTTCCCGTCAAGGTCAAGAGCCGCAACCGCTGTCGTCGTACCGGGATCGATTCCCACGATCAGGTACCGGGGTTTCCCTGACAACGGCCGGAACCGGATCCGCTCAAGCCTTTTTCCGCTGATCCTGACCTGCACATCGGCTCCACGATATGTCGGGACCGGGACCTGCCCCCGGACAGCAAAGACACGGAACGCCACCCGGCTGCACCCCCCGAACGCCTTTGTCTCTTTCTTCTCGTACCGGAGTCCGGCGGCCGCAAGCTGCATGTCGATCTCCCGGCCCTTGAGCTGGACGGCACCATGGATCTTCCGTGCATACCGGTTCTGGCTCCACCCGCCCCTGCCCGGTGACCGGTGCCGGCTTACAACAATCTCGCTTTCGTTCTCGAATGCGATAACCTCAGCACCGGCGCCAAGCGACGCAACCCGGGCAGTAGTGCGGGCCTCGGCAAACGGATCGAACCGGTCGAAACTGATGTTGAACCGGGCGGCAACTTTTCCGAGCGTCTCTTTTTTCTCGCCGCCGGTTACCTGAACAAGCCTTGTCTGGGGCGGAAGCCCTTGTAAAAAGAAGAAAAGTTCGTGCTGATCGGTTGCGATCTCCTGAAGGCTGTCAACGGCAAGGATGTCAGGACGTTCCTCGGAAAGCAGCCTGAAAAGCCGGAACATCGAAACCGTGCTCTCGCTTATGATCTCCTTCCCAATCATGCGGACAAGAGCATACATCGGTCGTTTTGACCGCGACCGCACCGAGCCTTTTACAATATCGATCCCAAAAACACTCAACCGGTCACGCATCGCAGTGCTTCTCCGGGGTCATACTCAAGTTTGTATTTCCGCACAAAGAAAGCGAGGATATTGCTGACATCGCGTTCGAGAATTGTCATGGCGTTGGGATGTGATGTCTCCATCCACTGCGGCCAGTCGATGATGATGCATTTCCCGTCCTCAATGAGGATATTATATTCAGAAAGATCCGCATGGATGACGCCGGCCTTGTATGCTTCCCGCACGTTTGCAAGGATCGAATCCAGCATAGCACGGGGATCGGTAAGCCGGCACCGTGCAAGGCTCTGCCCGGTAATCAATGCCATGACGACAGCGTTCCTGTTCTGGCCGATGGGAAGCGGGACAGAGACTTTCGGGTGAAGAAGCGTAAGCGCCTGGTACTCACGTTCAGCAGAGAGCCTGGAGGCCAGCAACCACGGGCAATGGCTGCTCTCCGGCATGTATTCCCGTTTGACCCGGGGCGTGTTAAACGACCGCTGGCCGATACGGTGAAACTTGATTGCGACCGGCCCAAGGCCAAGCGCATCGAACACCACCGACTCCTTGCCCTCCCCGATTTTCTGGCCCAGTGCCGAGATAACGCCTTTTTTTGTAAGTGTCGTGAGGGCAAGCGTGTCGTATCCGCCAAAGACAAGCGCATACCCGTCATACGGCACCGCGTTGAACCGCACCATTCCCCACCGGATAAGCCGGGACAGCCGGTAATTGACCTCAGATTCGGAGAGTCCCGTCGTCTCCCTGATGTTTTCAAGCGGCACCCACTCGTACCGCTTCATCAGGCGCTCAAGCGCAGCAAGGATCTTTTTTTCATATTTATGGAGACTGCGGATCTGCTCCGGTGACACGACCATGATTGCTACAGTGGTTATATGGCAGACTAAAAAAATTGTGGCCTCAAATAACCGCTGTCGCCGTAGCAGCACAACCTTAAACATCTATAATTATCCAGATCAGATCGGATCTGTCCCCTTATGCAGTGCGATGCATGCCGGCGCGAGCCGGTGGTATACCAGCCCTATTCAGGAAAGCATCTGTGCAGGTCACATTTTTTTGTAGATTTTGAGACGAAAGCCAAGCACACCATCCGCTCGCACGGCTGGCTGCAACCGGGCAACCACATTGCCGCTGTGCTGGATGGTGGTGCTCTGAGCGCTGCACTGCTGGTGTTCCTTGCAAAACTCGTTGCAAACCGCCGTGATGTCCGGCTTTTTGCGGTCACAATAGATACCGGGGAAAGCGGCAACCCGGCGCCGGAACAGGCCCGCACGGTGGCAGCCTCCTGCGGGGTCGAATGGTTCTGTGGCTCGTTTGTGGAGCGGTACGGTACGACACTTGATGAGATCGTGCATCAGAATGGCAGCGATGCCGCCGGCCGGATCTGCCGGGTGCTCACAAACGATTTTATCGGGGAGATTGCAGAAGCACACGGGGCTACCCTGGGCGCATGTGCCACCGCCGTTGACGAACGCGCCTGCGCATTTTTTTCCGATCTGCTTTCAGGAACGTCAGAACGGACACTGTTTTCTTCTGAAGTGCCTGGAAAAACCCGCATCCCCCTGATCCGGCCGTTCATGGGTATCCCGGCTCCTGAAGTGGTCCTTTACGCAAAACTCCACCGGGAATGTGCTGGTTGCGATGTATTGCCGCCCCCATGCGGTCCCGACGGCGATTATTGTGCACCGGATGCAAAAGCAGCGCTGGATAATTATGACCGTCGGCACCCGGCCGCAAAGTTCGCGCTCGCAAACCTTGCCCAGACTCTTACGGGTATCGCTGCCAGACAGGAACCACCCCCGGTATGCCCGGAATGCGGCGAACCGGTCATGGGAGGCGGTTGTGAATCATGCGCCATTCGCCGGAAATTTGATCGGAGGGCCCTGACATGAAAGACAGGAAAAGTATTGCCTGGAGAATTATCCGCACTTCGCCCAGGATGAGGGTACTGGTCTATTTTCTCTCATTTCTTCTCCTTATTGCCATTTATACGACTGTCTTTCATGCGATCTACCCGCTTTTTGAGGGAAAACCCGTTGACTGGTCGCAGTCATTTCTTTTTGTCATGGAAACCATCACGACCACCGGTTACGGATGGCTTCTCCCGTTTAATAACCAGCTGACAATCCTTTTTACTGCCATTATGATCCTCACCGGGGTTATCATGATCTTCATGGTTATCCCCCTCATCCTCACCCCGTATCTCGTCGCGATGCTCCGTTCGGCACCGGCCCGGGGAACCCCGCACCCCCTTTCAGGCCACACCGTTATCATTGGGAACGGAGAATTGTCACGGGCACTCCTTGAAAGCCTGTCTCTCTCGGACAAGGAGGTGCTCCTTGTAGAAGAGAATGAATCTGCGGCACGCGAACTTGCCCGGAAACACCGGAGGGGAGCGTTTGTCATATGGGGCGACTATGACGACCCGCAGACATGGGAACAGGCATGGATCAAAAACGCGGATTTCGTAATCCTCTGCGAGAACGAGCGGAGGACGGCAAGCATTGTACTTGGGATACGGGGAATTACATCGGCACGAATTATCACGATTGTCGACAAAATCTCGTTTGACCGGTACCTCCGGTATGCCGGGGCTGAGCATGTGCTCTCTCCAAAGCATGTCACCGGGCGGATCCTTGCGCGGCATGCCATCCTCAACCCGGCAGGGGATACCGAACCGTCCATCCCCGGGCTTGACCGGCTTACCATCAATGTCGATGAATTCCCGGAAAAGAATCTCCGGCTAATCCATATCCCGGTAATGCCCGAAAGCAGGGCGGCAGGAAAAACCCTTGGTGAACTTGACCTGTTCGGGAAATACGGCATTATCGCCCCGTTTATCTGGAAAGCAGGGAGGTTTGTCTCCCGCCCGGAACCGTCCGAAACAATCGATACCACCACCTCGTTCTTTTTGTTCGGCAAAGTAGATGCTCTCCGCCGTGCAGTCCATGAAGAACTGGAGGTCAGAAAAGAACAGATCGGGCATGCCGTCATCGCGGGGTTCGGTGATGTGGGATCTGCGGCATATGCCGAGATGGTGGCATCCGGCATCTCCTGTGTGGTTGTCGATGCGAAAAAGTATGATGTGGACGAGGTAATCGGCAATGCAGAGGACGAGGATATCCTCCGTGAGGCACGGATCAGCGAGGCACGGTTCTGTATTGTCGCGCTCAATGACGATGACGTGAACATCTTTACGACACTGATGGCACGTAACTTAAATCCCGGCATCCGCATCCTTGCCCGGGCAAACGAGCCTGCATCAGTGGAGAAACTTTATCGTGCAGGGGCGGACTACGTCGCGCTACTGCCCCGCATCGGGGGCCAGACTGTCGGCAGGATTGTGCTTGCCGGTACAATCACGGTCCTTGTCGATCTCCCGGATGGCGAGAGTGTTGTCTTAAAACAGATCCGTCACCCGACGGATATGACAACAGGGGATGTTACCGGTGCATGCGGTGTGAGGTTCCTTGGTATTGAAGCGCCGGGACGGGTTATTGTTGCACCAAATGACAATGAAGTGCTCAGGGAAGGGGATTCGGTGATTGTGGCAGGAAACACCGATCAGTTAAAAAAATTCATCCGCTTATTCTAACAGGGAATAAAATATGGCCGCAGAACTGGGGTGCAGGATGGGGCAGGTCGAGCAGATGATCCGGTATGCCTACTGGAGCAGCGGGTGTACCGGGATCGTTCTCGGTATTTCCGGCGGGGTTGATTCAGCAGTTGCTGCTGCTTTCTGCTGCCGGGCCATAGGGCCGGACAAGGTGCTCGGGCTCCTGCTCCCGACAAAAGTGAGCAACCCGCAGGATGTAAAAGATGCACAGGAACTCTGCGCCGGCCTTGGCATGGAACACAGGTTGATAAGTATCGACCCGTTACTTGCAGCCTATCAAACCCTGCCGGGCTTTGTTGAATCCCCCTATCTGCTCGGGAACCTCATGGCCCGTATCCGGATGACGGTCCTGTATTATTATGCAAACCGCGACCGCCGTCTGGTATGCGGCACCTCCAACCGAAGCGAGTACATGCTCGGGTACTCCACAAAGTACGGGGATAATGCAGCGGATATCCAGCCTATCCTCCACCTGTACAAAACAGACGTGTACGAAATGGCACGGGAGATGAAAATCCCGGATCAGATCATAACAAAAATTCCTTCCGCCGGGCTCTGGGCCGGCCAGAGCGATGAAGCGGAGATTGGGCTTTCCTATGCCGAAATCGATGCAGCGCTTAAAAACCTTGAGTTAAACGGCTGGAAGGCAGTATCCCCGGCAGAAGAAAAAGTGCTCGAAAGGGCACAGAAAAACGCCCACAAGCGCCGGGCAACTCCTAGTCTTTTAACAGTCCCGTAAAAACATCCGGGTATTTTTCCGGCTCGTTTAAGAAAGCAAGCGCTTCGTTGTCGCCAATAAGTGAGTAGATCGGTCCCGTGCAGGCGCGGCCGGATGATCCTTGTCCTTTCTGACAGGTAATTTTCCTTACTGAAGGGACATACGGGTAATGGGGGTTTTTTATAATCCGCCCGTCGGTCATGACATAACAGGCAGCTCCATGAAGGGTCTCGTACTCCCCGTACTCACTTTCAAAACCTGTGGAGACAAGGTTTGCCATAACAAGTGTGGTATCCGGTGACGGATTGATTGAGATATGGCCATAGCCCGGAGGGATGATCACATGAGCGCCGGTGCCGGCGGTGATAAGGACAACATCATCAAGACGGCGGGACTGGATGAGGAACTGTGCCCTTCCTTCAAGGACTTCATACAGTTCCGGGTACCCGGTGCCCGTGGGATTTGCCGGGTGGTAATGCCCTTTGGTCTTGACCCACTCCCCACAAAGATCTTTTGGAGGGATTACAGTAATGTCATAGCGGAGCATGTGCCGGGAAAGCCATTGTCGGTCATATTCTGACCGGGCAAGGTCACGGTACATGTAATAGAGCGGGTCGCTTGCAGTACATGCGGGATCTGCAAGAACAGGACGCATTTCCCGGATCGTCCGAATCCCCGGCGCCGGCAGCGCCCCGTTCCACCCGAACATCACTGTTTCTTCCTCATTACAAAGACGTAGTACCCGGCTGCACAAAGAATTACCGCAATAACCGCCAGTATGCCGAGTTGCGGTACAATGGCATCGGATGCCGGGCGGGGCACTACTGTGACATCTGCCTTGAAGACATCCGTTGTCTGGCTGTTGTCAAGAGCATCACGGTACCTGACTTCGGTATCAAGGGAATACGTAGCCGGGGTTGCCCCACCAGCAGCGCTGATCCTGTACTGTGCGGTCACTTTCCCGCCGGGGGGGACACTGCCAAGATATGCGAGGCTGTCTGAACTTGACAACGGATCAACGGTTGAGAGCCGGGCCTGTGCATCATGTGCCGTGATTGTCCCAAGGTTCTTGTATTCGACCGTGATTACGGTGGTTTTTCCCTGCTCGATAACAGCTGGTGGTGAAGTAATGGCAAACTGGAGTTTGGCGCCAACCGGTATGCCGACAGTTTCAGTCGCCGAAGTAACCGTATCGCCTTCAGCGTTTGTGTAGGTCACCGCAACATCAACCGGGTAGGTCTGCGCCTGTGCATCGGTTGTGATCGAAACCTTGTACAGGCATGAGACTACCCCATCTTTGGGGAAATTCCCGATAAACACGTTGTTGTCGGTCGGGATTACGGCGCTGTTGCCGTTCCGGATGAGCCTGACGGTTGCTTTTTTACCGTTGTCGTTCCCCACATTTTTGATTGTCAGGTTAACGTAACCCTCGGATCCGACTGCGATATCTGATGCTACTGCATCGAGCACATCAATCCGGACTTCCGGTTTGATTTTTATCGTGAGCGGGAGTGTCTTGTTGACCAGTGCGTAATTATACTGGATCGTGGCGCTTGTTTCCTGATCCCGGATATTATTGTCCAGATACTGGTACTGGACAAAGAGGGGGAGCTGGTATTCTCCAAGCGTTGCGCCGTTTGTGATCTTTGCCGAGAACTGGGCTGTGGCTCTCCCGGAACTCCGGATGTCGCCAAGGGCCTGAGGTTCGGTCTTGACGACGACCGGGGCGTTACCGGCAGAAAGACCGACCGTGACGAGTTTTGCAGTGGTTGATATGTCATCATCGGCTAATGTGGCCTGGCCCAGAGTTTTGGTCGTGTTTGTTGCGCTGTTCTGGAGGACGACCGTGATTGTGGCGTCCTCTCCCGGGGAAAACTGGTTTGTCCCCGAGATATAGGCTGTTATTTCCGGAATGCCCCCGGAGTATCGTTCTGCACAAAGTGCGGGCATACAACAGAATACGGATACTGCGATCAGGAGGGCAAGTATATTTGGATATTTCATTGGGTATCACATGACGTTGTTGGTGGTACACATTTCTATCGCATCATATAAAGCGATGTAAGCCGGGCCGGATCACCAGTGCAAGCCCAAAAAATTACGAAAAATCTGGTTTAATAATCCCGGATCTCAATAAATTCCCTGACATCCATCAGGCCTTTCATGGCCTGTGTCTGGACCCAGCGCCCGCCTTCCCGGATCGCGGCCATCGGGTTCGTGCCGCCCACCGCTGCGATTGAAACATACTGAGGGCTCCCCGGGACGCCAAGAAGGGGAACGTTTGGCACTCCTACTTCAAGAATACCCGTAAGGCTGCTGTCCGCGAGTTCATCAAGCACGCTTCCCACGAGGGGTTCAGCTTCCATGTGGAACTCCCGGATATTTGCTAATATACTCCCGCTGCCTTTCCGCATCACGTTGTTGACCGAGGTGATCTGCTGTGAAATGAGAACCTGGAGCGGATCGATGGTCGTATACTCATAAAGGATAATATGCGTGAAACGGATGGGGGCACGGTTCTCAATTTCGACAACACCCCCGCCAATCGGCGTAATAGGGACACCACGCCGGATTAAAAGGCCGTCAAAGGTGATGCTGCAGACCGTGCAGATTCCGGTATACCCTTCGGGCACCACATAATCGGCAATCCGCTCGCCCGATGAAAAAAACTTTACAAGCCCGCTGACGGAAACACCGGTCTTGTATGCATCCTTTAAGATCGAAACTGCATATTCGAAATCCTCGTTTCTTACAAGCGAGAGGTTATAGACAACATTTCCCGTCCCTTGAGAGGGGTTATAGGTAACCTGCATTGCGTAATCATCGATACTGTGATCGACAAACTTGAGTGGCCGGCTCATTGTAGTGATTTCGGTGAGGGGAATAGAAAAATTGTTCTATAAGCCCAAGGTAATCCTTATATGATGGAACACGACATGCGGGAAAAAGCCAGGAATGCGATGAGGCTCATTCTTGAAGCTGCGCGGTTTGAGGTTGAAGAGGTTGATGAACCTCTCGATCTCTCTGCGGTCCGGGACGGGGAGTGCCTCCTTGTGCTCTGTTCAAACGATGCCGATCTCATCGGCCAGTTTGACAAGACAAATTACAGCCTGATGGTTGACGACCACGAGATGACCTGCAAGAAGCTCCTCTTTACTCTCGAGAAAGATATCACCACCGAGAACTGTACCCAGTGGGGTATTGACGAGTTTGTCCAGTACGCGGGTGAAGCTGTTCTCGCTGATATGGTCGCGCGGGAACTTACCCTCGACCTCACGCCCGGAAAGGGAAAAGTAAAGAAGGCGACAGCCGCAGCCCCGGTGGCAGCAGAGCCGGCAGAAGAGGAAACTTCAGGCATCTCGCTTCTGCATTTCCCGGTCAAACTTTCCGAACAGGCAGCTATCCGCACCGCAGGGATCCAGGGAGCGGCAAGACTCCGGTTCATGCCATACTACCTGATCCACTACACGAGTTCCGGCGAGCAGGTATACAAGGACAGGCGCATCCCCTTTGATGCCGACGGATGGGGTGCAATAAACGCCATCAACGGGATAAAACTCGACCTTGACGGGTCCAAGATCGAGGAATCCGAGATCCCGGCAAACGCTGAAGTCTCCGATCCGCATATCACAAAAGAAGAAGCAAACGAACGGATGGTAACCGAACTTGTCGAACGGCTCACGCAGAAGGTCCGGATCAAGCAGGAAAAGGGAGATGCGATCTTCTATGAAGAAAAGACCTTAAAACCGGACCGCAAGAACATCAAAGTCGACACAAAACAGGTCTATATCCCGGTCTGGCAGATCCGGGGCAAGAAAATTGTGGAAGTCAACGCGTTTACCGGCGAGCTTCTTTCGGAGCCAATGGACGAAGGTGTTGAAGTCTTCTAAAGCCCGTATCCGTTATGATCGTTGTTCTGGGCGGGGGTCCTGCCGGGCGAACTGCTGCTGTCCGGCTTGCCACGGCAGGAAAAAAAGTAACGCTTGTCGAACCCCGGGGCAGGTCCCGGGGGATCGGCGGGCAATGTCTCCATTTTGGCTGCATGCCGGTCTGTGCTCTCAATGATGTTGCCCGCATCATCAGTTCGGTACGCAGGTTTCACGAGCAGGGGATGATCGACGCTGTCCCCAAACTTTATTTTTCAAACGTGATGGAAGAGACGTTTGCAGTCCAGCAGAAAATTGCCGGTATTCTCGACAATGAAACGGTAACTGCCGGCGTAGATGTAGTCTATGGGAAAGAAGGCCGGGTGGATGGCAGCCGGATTTTTATCGGGGACGAGCCTGTTGATGCCGAGGCGGTTATTATTGCGACCGGTTCCCGGCCGAATATCCCGGATATTCCGGGAGTCGGTCTTCCCGGCGTATACACGCCGCACACACTCTGGGGGCTCCGCGAACTTCCAAAAAACCTTGTCATTGTCGGCGGGAGCGTGATGGCAGCGGAGTTTGCCTATATTTTCAAAGCCTTCGGAAGCGAAGTGACCGTCCTTTCCCGCAGCGGTTTTTTAAAAAATTACGACAGGCACCTCCGGGCAGTTGCCATTAAAGAGCTGGCCGGTGTGGATATCCGTGAGGGGGCAGCGGTGACACAAATAGAAGGAGCGACATGTGTCACTGGTGTCCGTTATTCGGCCGGAGGGGCTGATGCAACGGTAAATACCGGTGCAGTACTTCTCGCCGCCGGCCTTGTACCAAATACCGGGATGATAAGCGGGATAAAGAAAGGATCGGCCGGGGAGATAGAGGTAGACCGTCGTATGCAGACAAGTGTGCCCGGCGTCTATGCATGCGGGGATGCGGCGGGTGCACCGTTTTTAACCCCGGTCGCCCGTCACGAAGGCATCGTTGCGGCAGACAATATCCTCGGGAAAGTCCGGCACATGGACTATTCCCGTATCCCGCAGGCCCTATACCTTGCCCATGACCTTGCATCGTGCGGGGCAGGCGGGGAGGGGATCGCAGCACTTGCCATTCCCGGGCCGGCCGGGCCGGGAACGTTCTGGTCTGTACCGTATGGCGATACCGGGGTGGCAAAGGTCTTTGCTGATCCGGCATCAGGAGAGATCACCGGTGTGTGTGCCGGCGGTCCGGCCGGAGGGGTCATTGCTGCGTACCTCTCTTTTCTTATGCAGCGGCATATTTCCGTACACGATTTTGAGGATTTTATTGAAGTCCACCCGTCATCGGACGGCGTGTACGGCCTTGCAAAATATACCTCAGAACTATTCAGGAAACGGAAATCTTCATGTAGTATCCCGAAATCATTTGACAACAAGCGTAAATAGCGATGTGAGCAAATT
>DAOQAA010000041.1:0-15354 GCA_035353675.1 Methanoregula sp.
TGATCGCGATTGCGATTGCAGCGGCACTCCGCGACCAGCACGCTGTCCATGCCCAGCTGATAGGGGCGGCAAATCTCGGTGTCACAAAAGCCGAGGTCGAAGAAGCGCTTCGGGTCACCTTCCTCCTGTCGGGCATGCCTGCCTATGTCTATGGCAAGGCCCAGCTTGATGAAGTTATGAAGAAATAAGCCGGGGCCTCCTAGATGACAGAAGAGGAATGCCTGGCTTTTCCGGCGCTGGGTGAACCAGCCCCGGACTTTGAAGCGGAAACCACGCAGGGACCGATCAGGCTTTCGGCCTTAAAGGGGAAATGGGTGGTGTTGTTTTCACATCCTGCCGATTTCACCCCGGTCTGTACAACAGAATTCATGGCGTTTGCCGCGATTTACGATGAACTTGCAGCCCTGAATGTGAAGTTGATCGGGCTTTCTGTTGATAGCATTTCTGCACATCTTGCATGGGTGCATAACATCAAGGAAAAGATGGGTATCACCATCCCGTTCCCGGTCATCGCCGACCTGAACATGAAAGTGGCAAAGAAGTACGGGATGATCCACCCGGCGCAGAGCTCCACTGCGGCGGTCAGGTGCGTGTTCTTTATCGATGACAAAGGGATCATGCGGGCGATGATCTATTATCCGTTGCAGAACGGGCGGTTCATGCCCGAGATCATCCGGCTTGTAAAAGCACTCCAGACAACCGACTCGCACAAGTGCTCGACCCCGGCCAACTGGCAGCCGGGCGACAAGGTGGTCGTTGCCCCGCCAAAGACTGCGGCCGACATGGAGAAGCGCTTAAACGAAGGGTACGAGTGCAAAGACTGGTACCTCTGCTATAAGAGCCTGTGAGGGGGCCGGTAACTGCAATCCGATCCCTGTTTTTTTTTGGTTTTACCGTTGAGCATACCGGACCGGTGATGTTGAATACGGGTTTCTTTTTAGAAATCCCAATAAGGATTAAAAACCGGGTTGGTTCCTGTCCTTTTCAACCGGGCCTGCCATGTTGAAATCATTTTTCTAAACAGGTCACCTCCACCAATTGCTGATCGGGGATGGGGGGTCCTGGATTTTTTTTATGAGGGGGCTACCCCCTTGCTGTATGTACAGAAACATTACCTGCCCGCAGGCGTTTTTGAATCCAATAATTTTTGTGCCACCATATCCAAGCATCATCTATGCCGATAAAAGTCCTCGCGTTTGCCGGGAGCCCGCGCCGGCATGGCAATTCTGAAACCCTGCTTGACTGGGTGCTCCAGTCCATGGCGCAGGAGCCGGATGTCATAATCGAGAAAGTCCCGCTTACCGAGGCTGATATTAATCCCTGCCGGGGGTGCAATGCGTGCGAGAAACTCAACAGGTGCGTCCAGCGCGACGGCATGGACACCTACCACGATAAGATCATCGATGCGGACTGTATCGTCCTTTCATCACCCATCTTCTGCATGGGACTCGCATCGCAGGTAAAAGCCCTCGTCGACCGGGCACAGGTCTTCCGGTCCCGGAAATATGTCCTGAAATTACCGGTCGTTCCCCTGGAGCGGAAGGACAAGCGCCTGGGTGTTTTTGTCGCAACAGCAGGACAGGACTGGCCGCATGTCTTTGACGCGGCAGTGCCATCGATCAAGTGTTTTTTCCACGTCATCGATATTAAAGACGCAGACATACGATACCTGATGATAAACGGCGTGGACGAGAAAGGGGCAATCGAACACCATCCCACTGCCCGCTTTGATGCAGAAAAACTGGGAACGGCTGTGATATCGGAACTCAGGAAACGCTTGAAAAGTGAGAGTCCGGCATGACCGTCACGGTTATCGGGATTTCCGGGAGCCCGCGCCGGCACGGGAACACCGAGACGCTGCTTGACAGTTTCCTTGACGGCGCAAAAGATGCAGGGGCTTCTGTCGAAAAAGTGGTACTGCGGGACATTACTTATACCGCGTGTCATGGGTGCAATGCCTGCCATAAGACCGGGGATTGTGTAGTAAAAGATGACGCTCCGATCCTGTACGACCGCATGATGGCAGCCGACTGTGTCGCGGTTGCATCCCCCATATACAGCATGGGGATTACTGCACAGCTGAAAGGGTTCATTGACCGGGCGCAGTACCTCTGGGCCCGGAAATTTATCTTAAAAACCCTCAATTTCTCTGAAGACCACATCAAACGGCACAAAGGGGTGTTTATTTCGACAGCCGGCCAGAACCTCGCCCATGTCTTTGACAGTGCATTCCCGGCAGTCACTGCCCTGTTCCATGGCATCGGGTTTGATTATTCTGAAAATATTGTCGCAAATGACATGGATACATGGAAAGGGATCAAAAACCACCCGACTGCCTTAAAAGAAGCCTACGCCAAAGGGCAGCAACTGGTAAAAGAACTTGAAACGATTAAAAATACCTGAACTTTTTTCCACACGAAGGATTACTTTTCCCGGACCTTTTGGTAAAAAAAAGATTAGATGAATAAATAGAACGAAGCCACAAGGACACCGAAAGCGGCGATAATCAGGACTGCAAAGACTGCCGGGTTCCACGCGAGCACTTTCCTGCCGTCAAGCACGCTGACTGGCAGCATGTTGAACGCTGCAAGCATCGCGTTTACCTGAAGCCCGATGATACCGATAAGAGTGAAGATGTTTGCCCCGAATCCTGCGGATAATCCCCCGTAGATGAGCAGCCCGGCAAACGGTATGCAGAGAATGAGGTTTGTTATCGGGCCGGAAGCTGAGATCTTCCCGTTCTCTTCCCTGTTGATCATCCGGCCATCGGTTCTTGTGTTGTAAACCATCGTCGCGCCCGGTGCTGCAAAGACGACTCCTACAAGGCTTGCCATTGCGACGGCAACAAGGAGCATCATATTGTCTTTTTTAAACTCTGCCCAGAACCCGTATTTTATCGCGGTAAACTTGTGTGCCATTTCGTGAAGGATAAACCCGAAAAAGACCACAATAAGCGAGATCCCGAAGTATATCAGGGCAGTTACGGGACTAATACGGCCGGAAAAATTCAGGAATCCGCCGGGCGAGATAAAAATAATCGCAAATGAAACGGATATGGCTATCCACGCGACAAAGAGATCAGCTTCCTCGCGCCGTGTAATTCGTTCGAGCATAAGACAACCGGATAAGATACGGCGTATCAGGTCATATCTGTTTTCGTGTCCGGTGTCCCGACGGGATCTGTCATCACGTTTATCCGTTTTTATGGCAATTGTACTTTTGTATGACTATTGAAGAGGTCCGGGCAGAGATAACCCAGCTTGACGAGGAAATTATCCACCTCATCGCACAACGGCAGGGCTTGGCAAGAAAAATCGCGACACTCAAACAGACGGAAGGCATACCCGTCCACGACAGCCAGCGGAAAACGGATGTGTTGGATTACGTCATGAAACTCGCGCAGGCAAACCATATCGACCCTGTCCCGGTAAAGGCGATATTTGAAACACTAATCTCGATGAACGAGAAAGAACAGCGTGTAACAATGAATAAATCCGTCCCGTCACGGAAACTTGTCCGGTAAATTTTTACTTTTTACGATACCCTGTGTAAAAAATGGGATCCTGTTTTCGGTAGTTTTACAGGAACCGGGGTGCAAAGATGATAAAGATCCCCACAAATACCATCGCAAGACCTATCGCGAACCTGAGTGCCCTCCTGTTTTCCAGCCGCCACGAATTGACCCGCTTTGGAGGTAAGCCCAGTACTACAACGGCAAGTATCAGGATTAGTGGCAGGACAAAGATGAAGTTGTAGAGGATAAGGTAGGGTATTCCCTGCGAGAGCGTCATGGTGTTGCTCATCAGGCCAAGAATTGCTAGGTAGATCCCGCCGGTACAGGGCAGTTCAAATATCCCTACAAGCACACCGAGAACAAACGCCGCCGGTAGAGTGGCAGTTTTTATGTACCGGTCGATCACCGGTTTTTTCGATTCCGGGATGGCAAGGACAAAGCCCTCTTTTTTCCATGCCGCATCTACGATATTTATCAGGCCAAGGATGATCGCAAGGACGGCTGCGGCAGCTGAGATAAGACCTGATATGCCTGAAATGTGCACAAACGAGAAGATGCCAATTCCCGAAAGGATGTAGAAGCAGAACACCGCCGCGATATACGTGGTGCCGACCATCAACACCTGCCGGCGTGTGTGGAGCGATATGATTGAGAGCAGGAGAATGATAAGGACCGAGAATGCGCAGGGGTTGACGCTGTCGATTAACGCACAGAATATGACAAGCGGTACGGTCAGTGTCGAAAACGTCCCGGGACAGTTTTCAGATCCGGTTACATTTGTAGGTACATTTCCTTTCGAAGTACCCGATGGCGTAGCCCGTTCCTGCAGGACGAGCTGTTCCAGCTGGTTTCGGATCTCGGTCTCACCGTTCAGCACATGGCTCCCGATAATAAGTGTCGGGACTCCAACTTCGGTATTGCCGGAGTTTTGGGCCATCGCGTATAACTGTGCGAGGTTAGTCGAATTGTGGTAGACCTCAAGCCGTTCAACCCTGAGATCCGGGTAACGGGACTCAATTTCGGAAATGAATGGTTCGATGCTGGCGCAGTGGCTGCACCCGTCACCGTAGAAGAAGTATGCTAGAATAAATGTGCCGGCCGGGGCTGAAACCGGCGTTTGTGTTATTGTGCTGTGTTCACCTTTTTTTTTTCAATGTCCTGGATATATCCTTCAAGCTTTGCCGGGATGTCAATCTCTCCGGCAAGCACGGTTTTGCCGATGATCACTTCCGGAACACCCGGTGAGGTCGAGTATCCGGCCAGTTTATTTAACTGAGAATAAATCTGTGCATTTGTCTGGTTATGCCAGATTTCGAGCCTGCGTATATCCGCGTCGGGATATTTTTTTGTAAGGTTATCGATGAATGGTTCGATCTTTTTACAATGCGCACATTCCTCGCCATAGAAGAAAAATACGGTATTTTCGTTAGCTAAACCCAAAGAAGAGGAAGCAGGTGTTTCCACGGTTATCCCGGGGATCAAGACACCCCCGATACACGCGACAGCAACGATGGCAAATACAGCGATAAAAATTTTTATGATCTTATCCATCCGGTGACACCTGTCCCCCACATGAATGCGGGAATACTAACAGGTGTGTTAACCTGTTGTTATAAAAAAATTACTGGAGGGAAATCATCGTCCCGACCCCTTCGTGAGTGAAGAGTTCGAGGATGAGGTTGTGCTCGACGTTGCCGTTGATGATGTGGGAGTAACTGACTCCGTTTTCCACTGCTTTAATGACAGATGAGACTTTGGGGATCATGCCTTCGCCAATAGCGCCCGAAGAAAGGAGTGCATGGGCTTCATCGACGGAAAGTTTGCGGAAGACATGTGTCCTCTTTGCGTCCATCACGCCATCCACATCGGTCATGTTGATCAGTTTGTATGCCTTGAGTGCGATGGCAATATCGCCGGCAGCGGTATCTGCGTTGATGTTGAGGCTCCCGCCACACCGGTCGATAGCGATGGGGGAAATTACAGGGATGTAGTCCCGTTCCAAGAGGGTTGTGAGAAGTGCGGGATCAATATATTCTATCTCTCCGACATGCCCAAGGTCCACTTCCTGTTCTACTCCAGCGACGTTTACTTTCTGGAGGTCCATCTTCTTTGCGATGATAAGGTTGCCGTCGCTCCCGGAGATCCCGACACCTTTTGCGCCGCACTTTGCAATAAGGGAGATAATCCCCTTGTTGATCTTGCCGACAAGCACCATCTGGGCGATTTCAAGGGTTTCCTGATCGGTAACACGGAGGCCTCCGACAAAGACCGACTCTTTCCCGAGCGCCTTCATCTTTTCCGTGATCTCCGGCCCGCCGCCATGGACAAGGACGACCCGGATGCCGACGTAATGGAGGAGCACTGCATCCCGTATGGCATTTTCAAGGACGACCGGGTCGACCATTGCATGGCCGCCGAGTTTGATAACAATCGTCTTGCCATGGAACTGCTGGATATAGGGGAGCGCCTCCATGAGGACATCTTCACGCTTCATCATGTTGTATACTTCCCGTTGATTTCGACATATTTTTCGGTGAGGTCGCAGCCCCACGCGGTGGCTTCTTCCTTTCCGGCGCCGAGGTCAAGAATAAAGATGACCTTGTTGCCATGCATCGCGGCCTTGGCCTTTGAGAGGTCTGCAATAATCTCGCCGGATTTTACCAGCGGGTACTGGTTTTTCCCGTCACTGATCTGGAGCGAGACCGCGTTCGGGTCGAATTTTACACCGGCGCGGCCTGCTGCGGCAACGACACGTCCCCAATTGGGGTCTTCCCCGTACACTGCGGTCTTTACGAGCGGTGACTCGATGACGACCCGGGCGACTTTTGCGGCATCGGTCTCCTTTTTGGCCCCACGGACCGTGACTTCGAGAAGCTTGCTTGCACCTTCCCCGTCAGCCGCAATTTGTTGGGCAAGAGACCGGCAACATGCCTCAAGTGCGGTGGAGAATTCCTTTTCGTCCACCTTTCCTGCTTCACCGGTTGCGGTACAAAGGGCGATATCATTCGTGCTCGTGTCGCCATCGACAACGACCCGGTTGAACGTCCGCTGCG
This sequence comes from Methanoregula sp., assembly GCA_035353675.1. Lineage (GTDB taxonomy): Archaea > Halobacteriota > Methanomicrobia > Methanomicrobiales > Methanospirillaceae > Methanoregula. The sequence goes on from DAOQAA010000041.1 coordinate 6,568, forward strand.
CGGCAAGTTTAAGTGCTGCCTTGAGCGGTTTTGCGCCGATCTCCGCATCGGTGTAAATAAGCGAGATCATGGTGCCCATGTTGGGGGCGATCATTCCGCTTCCTTTCGCAATCGCGCCAATCGTAAAACCTTCGTTTTTTATGAGCGCATGCTTCGGGCGTGTATCCGTTGTCATGATGGCATGAACCGTATGGTCTTCGGCATCCGGGCTTTTTGTAAGTTTCAGTGAAACGTCAGCACACTGACGCCGGATCAGGGGCAGGTCAAGGTACCGGCCGATGACACCGGTGCTTGCCACGCCGACCGATGTGGCATCGACGCCAAGCGCGGACCCGGCATACTCTGTCATGGTGACAGCGTCCTCGTATCCCTTCTTTCCGGTATAAGCGTTCGCGCAGCCGCTGTTGACAATGACTGCCTCAAGCCTTCCTGCCTTGATCTGTTTGCGCATCAGTTCAATTGGTGCTGCCTTCACGAGGTTTTCAGTAAACACACCGGCTGCCGTACCGCTTGCACGGATCAGGGCCAGACCGAATTTTCCCTCTTTTACCCCATATGCGGTGACACCTTTTACCGCACAGATACTCTTGTAGACCATGTTCCTTCTCTCCGGAGGTATTGGTTGTTTTTTAGTGTTTGATGCATCAGTTTGAATAGGATGCGCCAACTGCATTGACAATATCAGCGCGGGTTAGTATTCCGACCAGTTTTTCTCCGTCCATTACCGGCAGCCGCGCGATGCCCTCTTTGAGCATGACGGATGCCGCTTCTTCGATATCCATATCCACGGAAACAGTGACCACCCGGTGGGTCATCACTTTTTTCACCGGGAGATCCCCGATATTGCGCAGGGCGTCCTTTGTCTTTTCCCAGTTAATGTATTCGCGGATTGGTATCTCGATGATCTCAAGGGGTGACGGGAGCCAGAGGTCGTTTGAAAGTTTTTTTGTTTCAAGTTGTGCGATGACATCGGATTCCGTGATGATCCCGGCAAGAGTCTCCCCGTCCATAACCGGCAGCCCCCCGATGTGGTGCCTGCGCAGGATTGCGACAGCATCCCTTAGCGGGGTATCAACAGTGCAGGTCAGGGGATTTTTTGTCATGGCTTCTGAAACAAGCACAGGATATCACCCCGTTATGGCAGCATCCCGGCCGAGACGAGGCCGTCGGTTTCCTTAAACCCGCACATGATGTTCATGTTCTGGATAGCCTGTCCGCTTGCGCCCTTGACAAGGTTGTCAATCGCTGAGACCACGACCACCCGGAGTCCTTCGCTCTCGACCTTGATGTCGCAGAAGTTGCTCCCGCGCACTGCGGCAAGCATCGGCATCTGGTACCGGACGAAAAACTCGTCCTTGTAGAAGTCCTGGTACAGTTTTTCGACTTCTTTTGTCTCCATGGGCTCGTTTAAGAGGATGTGGGCGGTGGTTAGGATTCCCCGGTTCACCGGCACAAGATGGGGCGTGAAGTAGACTTTCGCTTTTGAGCCAAGGAATGCCAGTTCCTGTTTCATCTCGGCAAGATGGCGGTGGCTGGTCCATTTGTAGGGATTGACGTTGTCTCCGACATTGGGATAGTGCGTTGTCGCAGAAGGATTGTCCCCGGCACCGCTGACCCCGGTCTTTGAATCAAAGATCACGGTGTTGGCATATTTTGCAAGAGGGGCTGCAGCAAGGGTTGCCCCGGTGGGGAAACACCCGGGGTTTGAAACAAACTTTGCGTTGATGCACTCCTTGCGGTGCAGTTCGGGAATGCCATACGGTGCATGGAAGTAATCCGTGTGAGTGACCCCGTAGACCTTTTCAAAGACATCCTTTGGCAGGCGGTAGTCAGCACTCAGGTCGACGACTTTAATGCCCCGGGAGAGCAGTTTTCCCGCAATACTCATGGCCGCCGTGTGCGGGACCGCGAGAAATGCAAGGTCAACATCCATTGCATCAGGCTCCGGGTTTTCAAATTTGAGATTCGTAAACCCTTTGAGATGGGGATGAACCTGATCAAGAGGTGTTCCTGCAAGTTTGCGCGATGTGACGCAGGTAACCTTCGCAGAAGGATGATGGTAAAGGAGGCGGACCAGCTCGCCACCGGCATACCCGGACGCCCCGACAATCGCAACTTTCATATTTGGATATATTTATTGTGAAAATTTAACCTTTGGGGAGATTCCGGTTATCCATTAAAATATTGAAAAAAAACCGGTTTTAATCCGGTTTTACCCGGGTAATTGAAAAAAATTTCAGGACTCGAGTTTGCGGGTGTAGATATCGAAAAGCCGCTGGGCAAGAAGCTCAATCCGCTGCCGGTCTTCAAGTCCTTCCAGCAGATCGGCCGGAATTGCATCGCGGCCTTTTCTTGCACCGAGGTATGCGCCGCACAGAAAACCGATAGTATCGGTATTTCCCCCGACATGTGCGGCAACAGTCAGAAGATCGGCAGGATGCTCGTACCTGCTGATCAGGAAAAATGCTATGGGAAGTGTCTGGTACAGGGAAACGTCATTTCCGATCTTCAGCACCGCCGTATCCGTTTCTGTGCCATCCCGTTCGAGATTGAGAGCGTTGTTGATCTTACCGCCCAGCACTTCATCTTCATTTTGTGCCCGCTGGAGCGCTTTACTTACCGGGTCTGCACTTTCGTGGATTGCGTGATACAATAATGTGATAAACGTCGAGACCGCAGCATGGGCTCCCGGGTGGGTATGGGTTACCGTGCATGCCCGGACTGCCCGTTCGGTTCCCTCGTGGATATCCGGGTATACAAGGGCAAACGGAAGGGCCTGCGGGAGGCAACCTGCGGTTGTAGACTTCACACCACAGGATAGTACTTTATCGCGTTGCATATGTTCGCAGGCTGCAGAAACCGATCCATCCGGCCAGCGGAGCGCTTCACGGGCGTAATATTCCTTTAAGGCAAGTCCGTACCGCTCGTCTGTATACCGTCCATCAGCGAGCAGCGTTGCGACAAGGATCATGATCTGGGTATCGTCAGTATACTGGCCGGCTGCCAGGTTATCATTCGGATGACCCTTATATGCCCTGCGGTATCCGTATTTCATTTTATTTAATCCGGGCATGGTACTCTCGTTTGGCATGCCAAGGGCGTCGCCCACTGCCGCACCAAGCATGCACCCCTTCATTCTGTCCAGCATTGATACACTATTAAAAAATCCCGATAGATAATGATTCTTGTATTTTTTTAGTGTTGTTAGTGGCAAACCATCCGCAATTCACTGTTTTTTCCAACTTCCGCAGCATCAGCCTGAAGCAGTGAAATTATTATATGTGTAAATAAATTTAAGCTTTGAATATATTCTATTACCACTAAAATTTTGTACAGCGGTTTACACGATTAATTGTGTAAAAAATCGGGGGATGAGATGAACGAAAGTTTTGATGTCAAACTCGTGGAGAATGCAAAGTACTATACGCCTGACGTGAAGTACAAACGTGAATCCTGGATTGGAGACTACCAGGAAACCTATGAAAAATTCCTGTCCGATCCGGATGCATTCTGGGGGGAAATCGCCCGTGAACTGGAATGGATCCGGCCCTGGGATAAAGTCAGCGAGTGGAATTACCCCTACGCGAAGTGGTTCCTGAACGCCAGGCTCAATATTGCCGCAAACTGTCTCGATCGCCACGTGGCAGGAGACCGCCGGAACAAAGTGGCCCTGATCTGGAGGGGCGAGAACGAGAAGGAGCGGGTATATTCCTACCAGCGGTTGCTCGGCGAGGTCATGAGGTTTGCAAACGGCCTCAAAAAACTTGGCGTGAAAAAAGGCGACCGGGTCTGTATCTACATGCCTATGGTACCGGAGCAGCTGATCGCCATGCTCGCGTGCGCCCGAATTGGTGCTGTCCATAGCGTTGTCTTTGCCGGTTTTGGGACTGCTGCGCTCAACATGCGGATCAAGGATGCAGAAGCAAAAGTTGTTATCACCGCGGATATCTCGATCCGGCGCGGCAAGGCAATCCCCCTGATTTCTATCGTAAAAGATGCCATTGACAACGCACCAACTGTCGAACATGTCGTGATATACCGGAGACGCAAAGAACCCCCGGTTGCGCTTAACCACGGACGGGAGCACGATTTCTACGCGATCATGCAGGATGTACCGGCTGACTGCCCGTGCGAAGTGATGGATGCAGAGGACCCGCTCTTTATCCTTTATACCAGCGGTTCAACCGGCACACCCAAGGGAGTCGTCCATACCTGCGGCGGATATATGGTCGGAACCTACTATACCACAAAGATGGTGTTTGACCTAAAAGAGCGGGACATCTACTGGTGCACTGCGGATCCCGGGTGGATCACCGGTCACTCCTACATCATATACGGCCCGCTTGCTGTCGGGGCAACGGTATTTGTCACCGAGATCACGCCGGATTATCCAGACCCCGGCAGCTGGTGGAAACTGATCGAAGAGCAACAGATCTCGGTGTTCTACACTGCACCGACAGCGATCCGGACCTTTATGAAACTCGGCGAGGAATGGCCGGACCGTTACAATCTCTCGTCCCTGCGCCTCATCGGATCTGTCGGTGAACCGCTCAACCCTGAGGCGTTCGAATGGTACTACCGGGTGATCGGAAAGAACCGGTGTCCGGTTGTGGATACCTGGTGGCAGACAGAGACCGGCATGCAGATGATTACCACCGTGGTTGGCGAACCGATGCGTCCCGGTTTTGCCGGAAAAGCGATTCCCGGTGTCGAAGCAGATGTTGTCGACAAGGATGGGAAGCCGGTTCCCCCGGGCACCGGAGGATTCCTTGTCATAAAAAAGCCCTGGCCGTCCATGCTGCGAACGGTATACAAAAATGACGAACGGTATCGGAAATACTGGGAGACGATCCCGGACTGCTATGCGGCAGGTGACCTCGCGGTCAAGGGAAAGGACAATTACATCATGGTGATCGGCCGTGCTGATGATATCATCATCGTTTCCGGGCACAACATCGGGACTGCCGAAGTCGAGAGTGCGCTTGTCTCGCACCAGGCAGTTGCAGAAGCGGCGGTGATTGGGAAACCTGACGTGATCAAGGGAAATTCAATAAAAGCGTTCGTCATCCTCCGGGTTGGCAACAAGCCAAGCGAAAAACTGACCCAGGACCTGATATACCACGTGCGCATTACCCTGGGGCCAATCGCAGTGCCGCACGAGATTGAATTCGTTGACAAGCTGCCCAAAACCCGGAGCGGCAAGATCATGCGTCGTGTCTTAAAGGCAAAGGAGATGGGCATAGACCCGGGGGATATCTCTACTCTTGACGAGTAGACCGACAAAAACAATGCGATGACGACAGGAACGACAGGAATGGTGAATGAATCAAAAACATGGAGGATAAAAAGATGCAGACTGAGCAGACACAACAAGCAACAATAGTCCGGAACCTGGACATAACCGCAAACCCGGCCCCTCTTGGGCTTCTCGGGTTTGGTATGACCACTGTGCTCCTGAACCTGCACAATGCAGGATTCTTTGCCATGGGTTCCATGATCCTCGCTATGGGGATCTTCTATGGGGGCCTTGCACAGATCATTGCCGGGATCGAAGAATGGAAGAAGAACAACACTTTCGGGGCGACCGCGTTTACTTCCTATGGTTTGTTCTGGCTGTCACTTGTCGCCATCCTTATGCTGCCGAAGATGGGCCTTGCAGAATCATCGAACAATACCGCGATGGCCGCTTACCTTGCAATGTGGGGGATCTTTACGCTGGTCATGTTCATCGGGACACTAAAGGCAAACGGGGCGCTCCAGCTGGTCTTTGTGACACTGGCGATCCTGTTTTTCCTGCTCGCCCTGGGTGATTTCACCGGCAATGGAACCATTACCATGATCGCAGGTTATGAGGGAATCTTATGCGGGTTCCTTGCGATCTATGCGGGTCTTGCTCAGGTGCTAAACGAGATGTACAAAAAGATCGTCGCACCCATCGGGTAAAACCTTGCACTCCATTTTCTTTTTTTCCTTTTGCTACTGTTAATCGGGAGAATCCCCTTGTATCCTTATCAAAATATCAGGACCTGTTCATTTCAGGAACAAACTGATAGATCTTATAACGGAATACTATTCTCCGTTCCCGGGTAACCGATCTTCTTTCTCTGGGCTATCCGGTACCCGGAAATGACCTGGATTGATTTCCCGAATACCGCATCAAGGTCCCGGTCTCCGGAATCAACATAAAGGGCAGGTGTTTCCCGCAGTTTATGCGGAGTTGCTACAACAATCAGGTTTTCGGGGCCGGCTTTTTTGACAACGGCTGCACTGATCTGCTGGTTCCCCCGGCCGAGAATAAACCCCTGTGCCCCGATGGGACTTAATATAATTCTTACATCACGGTGTCCGTCAATCAGCCGGAGCAGTGTTTTCTCGTCAACATCCGATGCAACAAGATGCCCGTTTAGTATCACGTCCACTCCAAGCAGGGTTTTATTGACATTTAGCCGCTGTGCAATCGCTTCCGTTGTAGTCCCGGCCCCGAGGATATAGAGAGTGTCCGGAATCATTACTTCCCCGATGAACCGGGCGATCTCCGTTTTTGCCCGCTCTTCACTGGCCTCCTCAAATACCTGTTTTGCGGCCTGTACAAGACCGGGCCGGACCGGGACCCTTGCGATCCCGTACAGGTGTGTCTCCAGAACCCCGTTCCGGTATGCTTCTTCATTGACGTCCATCACTTCCGCGTCCCGGAGGTCGTAAGGGCCGGAAAGGAGGACTCCCGCAGCGGCCGGATCAATTGCAAAGACCGCAGAATACATCTTGACGCCGGCAGGTATTCCGAGGATCGGGATGTCCCGCCCGGCAACGGTATAGACATCCCGTGCAGTCCCGTCACCCCCGCAAAAAAGGATAAGATCGACGCCCTCGTCAAGAAAAGCACGAACGGCATTTTTTGTATCCTGCTCAGAACTTTTTTTGGGAGCAGAATAAACTACCCGGAAAGGAATTCCGCCGCACTTTAGAAGAGCTCTTTCACCCATCTCCCCGCTGCACGTTAAAAAACAGGTGTCACTGATATTTTTTAAAACACCAAGAGTAATCTCCGCACGATCCTGTGCATGCGGTACTGCTCCCCGTTTACGGGCCTCCTCCTCGCTCCCGTCAGTCCCTTTGAGCCCTACCGTTCCGCCAAGTCCGGCGATGGGATTGATGAGAAAACCGATGCGACGCATGAAAAAAGATCAGGATATTTTCGGGATCCGCCCAAGTGCCTGTTTGATCAGCTCATCCGGGTATTCGTAATCCACCAGTTTACCGCTATAAAATGCATCGTAGGCGGTCATATCGAAATTGCCATGTCCAGAGCAGTTGAAGAGGATCGTTTTTTCCTCTCCCGTTTTCCTGCAGGCAAGCGCTGCATCGATTGCACCTTTTACCGCGTGGGAAGTTTCCGGAGCAACGATGATCCCTTCTGTCCGGGCAAAGGTCTGCGCCGCCTCGAAGACTTCGCTCTGGTGGTAAGCAACCGCCCGCATCACACCATCGTGGACAAGCCGTGAGACAATGGGCGAATCCCCGTGGTAACGCAGCCCTCCTGCATGCATCTCAGGAGGGACAAAGTCGTGGCCGAGCGTGAACATTTTTAACAGCGGCGTATATCCCGCTTCGTCGGCAAGGTCGTATGTATACAGCCCCTTTGTCAGGCTCGGGCAGGAGGCAGGTTCGATACCGATAATGTCGGTCTCCGTGTGCTTTCCCGTGAGTTTGTCCCCTGCAAACGGGAACGAGATACCGGCAAAGTTCGACCCGCCGCCCACGCACCCAATGACGACATCCGGGTAATCGTCGACAATCGCGAGTTGTTCGCGGCACTCAAGGCCGATTACGCTCTGGTGGAGGCAGACATGGTTGAGGACCGAGCCAAGCGAATAGTTAGTTGAGCTGTGGCCTGCCGCATCTTCAACGGCTTCGGATATTGCAATGCCGAGGCTTCCCGGCGTTTCAGGATTCTTTTCGAGCACGGCCCGCCCGGCGTTTGTCCGGGTGCTCGGGCTTGGGATGCACTCCGCACCCCAGACCTGCATCATCGATTTCCTGTACGGTTTCTGGGTATAACTCGACCGCACCATGTAGACGGTGCACTTAAGATCGTAGAGCATTGTCGCAAAGGCAAGGGCCGAACCCCACTGGCCGGCTCCGGTTTCGGTGGCAAGCCGCTCGATCCCCTCTTTCATGTTATAATAGGCCTGCGGGACAGAGGTGTTTGTCTTGTGGCTCCCTGCCGGGCTGACGCCCTCCCATTTGTAATAGATCTTTGCCGGGGTTTTTAAGGATTTTTCAAGCCGGTGGGCACGATACAGGGGGCTCGGTCTCCAGAGTTGCAGTACCTCCCGCACTTCTTCCGGGATATCCACGTACCGGTCCGTCGTTACCTCCTGACGTATCAGTTCCATCGGGAAGATTGCGGAAAGGTCACCCGGTCCGATCGGTTTATGGGTCTTGGGGTGGAGCGGAGGATCAAGTGGTGAAGGCAGGTCTGCCTGCACATTGTACCACTTCTTTGGGATCTGCTCCTCATCAAGGAGAATTTTGGTCTGCATATTGATTTATCTGTCTGTATAAATATATACATTATTGTACATATTTTATTAATCTCACTAATTTTAAGACATTCTCTCTTTCCAGGACAAATAACTCAAAAACAATAAAACGAAAACGCACCAAACCCACTATTCGGAGAGTTTCCATGGTTTTTATGTACTATAGTCAGGGAGTCTCTTCCCTGTATACGGATTTTACCGAGCGGCTGTCTTCCCATCTTGCCCTGAAAGGCACAGAAATCAC
>DAOQAA010000042.1:0-14982 GCA_035353675.1 Methanoregula sp.
CCCGGCTTGCCGGCCGGATCTTCCGGATGGGGATGCTGACCTACGGGAAGCGGGCCGGCCTTGCGGATGTCCTGCGGTTCATCAGGATGAAATAATTTTTTCGAGGGAGTTTAAGAAATCCAATTTTTTTACGCCATAAAAATTTTTGCAGGATAGGCAGTTTGAATTGTGACGCTCTTTTGGGCTTCGCCTCCACACGCTTGTGGTATCCCCGCATTGTGATGATGCTCAATTACCTGTATCCAAAAAGGGAATGAGTGGAGTTTTCTTGTCCGAGTAATATCAGGTTCATCGTTTACAGCGGCTGTCATCCCTAGCATTGCTTGGTCCTCCCCTGGCGAGACGGGTGTAGCGATGCCACCCATTGAGCGCAAGGGGGCAGGGGGGCACGTGCTTGCTCTGCCGTACGGTGCGAAGTACCGGTTTCCTAAAACAACCTCAAAAATAGGTGACCTGTTGTGTTTTGAGAGAAAAAATTCACGAGATCTTTTGAGTTCTTTTTTTAATCAATCAACCGTGTAATCCCAAACGAAAAAAAATATGAAAACCGAGCCTGATTATTTCTTTAATCTGCTATCTACCACGCAATCCCCTGTGTGATAAGGAACCAGTAGAGTACGACCGCAAAGAACCCCCCGCCCAGTGTCGCAAGGAAATTTGTTCCCGCGTTTCCTAAAAATCCCTTGTTTTCAAGGACCGCACCGATAAGACTGTCAAGGTTTGTGCCGACAAATCCCGCGATCGTGCAGACGACCATCATCCACGGCGTAATAACGTTTAAGCCCAGTGCCACAAACGATACGACAAAACTCCCGATTAAAGAGACCAGTTCCCCTTTGACCGAAACACCGCCGTTTGTCCCGATCGGCACCTTACGCAGCGTCGTTATCAGGTAGGGAATACCTCCGGTTACACCGATCTCGCTTGCCATAGTGTCAGCCGCAGCTGTTGCAACGCACCCGACATACATTACGATAAAGATCGGCTGAACAAAAACACCGTACAGTACCGCCGCTGCACATGCAATGATTCCGTTGGCAAAAACGTTCCTGTATCCCCGCGCCCCGCTCTGTCCCTGCTCAACCCCGATGTTTTTCTTGTACTCAAATTTGTACCGCGTACAAGCCGACCCGAGAATAAAGAACGTGAGCATGACAAGCAGCCATGTGGCTTCAGCAAAGACAAGGAGAATTACACCGACAAGCGCGATCGAGAAAAGTCCCGAGAGATCGGCGGTCTTTGCCCGGAACGCGAAATACCCGAAAACAAATGCGATGGAAACCGCGATAACAACTATTTCGATATCAACCGTGTAGTTGAGTTCCTTTATCAGGTACATCGTCATCGCGATCCCGATCCCTTCAAGGACGAGCGAGTCCTCGAATTTCAACAGGATCACTTTCAGGAGCACCGCCGCAATGATCCCGAAGACGACCATTAAAAATGCTGCTTCATGGAGATAGACCATGACAAGCATTCCCGCCCATGCGGTTGAAATGATATAATAAAAGTAGGTATTGAGATCATCAGCCCCTGTCTGGAAAACCAGCTCTCCAAGGGATATCATTGCAAGTGTCGTTGCAAGGACAATAAACGGGAGAAGGTTAACTGCGTAAAGGCCGGAGAGGATGCAAAATACGTACGTGAGGTATTTTGTGTTAAAGGCGCGCCAGAGAACCAGTGAAAAAATGATGATGATGAACGCCATCAGCCAGTGCGGTTGTATGTAGGGGCCGGCAAGAACGACGCCTCCTGCGAGAGCCGCTGCATATCCCAGTCCCCGCTGTTTGGCCATTAGTTAGTCATTTGTTTTTTAGATAAAAAGAGCCTTGTCGTTTTTTTAAAAAGCCGGGAATCTGATTATCTTAACAAGGATCTGCTACCGGGACGATCACTATATTTTATAAAACGACTAAACCGGTACGGAATGGTTTCGTCAGATCAACTGCCAAAAAATTATGATTTTGCCGAGGTGGAGGAGCGCTGGCGGAAGAGCTGGCGTGACGAGGACCACTATTTTGACACGAACTCGAAAAAGCCACAGTTTGTGATCGATACACCCCCGCCATACCCTACAGGCAATTTCCATATCGGTAATGCACTGAACTGGTGTTATATCGATTTCTTCGCCCGGTACAAACGGATGAAAGGTTTTAACGTGATGTTCCCGCAAGGGTGGGACTGCCACGGCCTGCCGACCGAGGTAAAGGTTGAGGAGCTCAACCACATCACGAAAAACGATGTATCCCGTGAAGAGTTCCGGCGGATGTGCCGCGAGCTGACGCTCAAAAATATCGAGCAGATGCGCCTGACGCTCCGGCGAATGGCATTCTCAACGGACTGGAGTAACGAGTACATCACGATGACACCGAAGTATTACTCAAAGACCCAGCTCTCGTTTTTGAGGATGCTTAAGTCCGGCTATATTTACCAGGACGAGCACCCGGTCAACTACTGTACCCGGTGCGAAACGGCAATTGCGTTTGCGGAAGTCACATACGAAGACCGCGAGACGCAGCTTAATTATTTTGATTTTGACGGTGTTGAGATCGCGACCACCCGACCCGAACTTCTTGCCGCGTGTGTTGCCGTTGCGGTACACCCGGCAGATGACCGGTATCACAACCTGAAAGGAAAATCCCTGAAGGTGCCGCTCTTCAGCCACGCAGTCCCGATTGTGCTGGATGAAGCAGTCGACCCGAAGTTCGGGTCCGGTGCTGTCATGATCTGTACATTTGGTGACAAGCAGGATGTCCACTGGTGGAAACAGCACAATCTCCCGCTCAGGAAGGCCATCGACCGCAAGGGCAGGATGACTGATATCTGCGGGAATTACACCGGCCTTTCGACAACCGAATGCCGCAAGGCAATTCTCGCGGACATGAAATCTGCCGGTATCCTCAAAAAGCAGGAGAAACTGGAGCAGCGTGTCGGCACATGCTGGCGTTGCAAGACGCCGATTGAGATCCTGTCGAACCGGCAGTGGTTTATCCGGATCAAGCAGCAGGAGATCCGCGACGCTGCACACCAGATCAAATGGTATCCCGATCACATGCTTCTCCGGATGGAGAACTGGATCGACCAGATGGAGTGGGACTGGTGTATCTCCCGCCAGCGGATCTTTGCGACCCCAATCCCGGTCTGGACCTGTTCAAAGTGCGGTGAGATCGTGGTGCCGGACGAGAAGGATCTCCCCTGCGACCCGACGCTCACAAAACCAAAACACCCCTGCCCGAAGTGCGGCGGGAATGAGTTTAAGGGTGAAGAAGATGTGCTTGATACGTGGATGGACTCGTCTGTTTCTGTCCTGAACGTAACCGGCTGGGACGGTTCAGGGAAGCCGAAGATCTTCCCGGCGCAGATCCGGCCGCAGGGCCACGATATCATCCGGACCTGGGCGTTCTACTCGATCCTGCGTTCGGTTGCTTTGACGGGAAGCAAACCGTGGGACCAGATCCTTGTAAACGGCATGGTGCTCGGCGAGGACGGTTTCAAGATGAGCAAGAGCCGGGGCAACGTGATTGTTCCCGAGGACCTTGTGGGACGGTACGGTGCCGATGCGCTCAGACAGTGGGCGGCGACCGGTGCGGCACTCGGTTCCGATATCATGTTCTCGTGGAACGATGTGATTGCCGCGTCCCGGTTCCAGACCAAGATGTGGAACATATTCCGGTTTGCGCTCATCCAGTTCGAGAAGGAGGGTATCGATGAGAACGCGCCGGTCACTGCGCTTGCCGACCGGTGGCTGCTCGCCCGGCTCTCGGACACGATTGCAACGGTCAGCGCCCGGATGGAGAACTACGAGTTCGATGAGGCGCTTAAGGCCATCAGGGAATTTGCGTGGGACGTGCTTGCCGACAACTACATCGAGCTCGCGAAGGGCCGGCTGTATTCTGAAGGCGTATCAAGAAAGAGCGCCTGCCGCGTGCTTTATGTCGCCTACGACTCGCTCTGCCGGATGCTTGCGCCGTTTATCCCGTACTTTGCCGAGGAGTGTTATTCGTACCTCAACAAGGGGAGCGTCCACAAGCAGCCGTGGGTCTCGTTTACCTTTGACGATCCTGCGGCACGTGCCGAAGGTGACCTGCTCGTGAAAGTGGTTGCCGAAGTGCGCAAGTACAAGCACGACAACGGTCTTGCGTTAAACGCCCCGCTCGGGAAAGTCACTCTCTATGCACCGCATACGGTCAATGATGAGAGCGATACGGCCCGGACCTTGAACGCGGATGTCCACTGGAGGACCGACAAGGCTCACCTTGACAAGGTGATCTCCGGCATTGATTTCAACCGCTCGGTGGTCGGTCCGACATTCCGCAAACAGGCAGGAGCGTTCATGGAAGCCGTAAAGGCTCTCTCTCCGGAAGAACTGGCGCACACGCCAAAAACGATCAAGCTTGACGGGACCGAAGTTGCGGTTCCGGAAAATGCGTTTGTGCCGAAATATTCCTACATGGAAGAGGGTGCACAGGTCAACGTGATCACGGTCGGCGATGTGATCGTGACGGTGGCGATAAAGTAAATATTTTATTTTTACGTGTGAGTTTTTTTATATTTTTTAACGATGGCTCCCCGCCTCAGGGCCCCTCACGGGGCACGGCGGGGCAAGATGTTGACGTTTATTGTGTTTGAAAAAAAATCATGTGATTTGTCCGAAGTAGAGAAATCCCCAGCATATCGATTCAGAATATCGTATCGCGTAACGACACCACATAGGATACCATTACTGGTTACAGTTAGACCATTAACATCCTTTTCAAGAATCAAAAATATCGCTTTAGTGACGTCTTCCTCTTTATCAATAGAATATACATTTTTTGACCGAATTGCATATGCAGGGGTATTTGATCCTTTACGTCTGCCTCTATATTTGAGATCGGTTTGTGTGATAATTCCAATACATTTGTAAGAATCTCCAATTAATATCGACCATATTTTGTTCCTCTTTAAAATCTCTTTAATTTGTGAGATTGACGTTTTCCCAGGGACAACAATGGGATCCGGGGTCATTATTTCTTTAACTTTTTTAACCGGGTGGTTTAATCGATGTAAGATCCGTCCAAGTGCATCTTTTGCAGCTTGAACATTTTCGGTTTTTCCCCAGTTGTTTGTCCAGCCTTTACTTCTCGGACGTTTTGTCTCCCAGTTGTGGTGATCATAAGAAAAAATAAGACTCATAAGAGGTTTAATCGCAGATTCTCGTCCCATCTCCCCCAGTGCCCTTATAGAAATATGACGAATACGACCTGATCTATCTTCCAAGTAGTGAACGAAGGAGTCAATTGATTTTTCACTTTTTAATTCAAAGAGAGATACAAGAGCTTCATACCTGACTTTAGCATCATGTTCTACTGCATCAAGAAGTGCATCAACAACTCTTGGCTCGTTAAATGTTCGGAGTTCTCTGGCAGATGAGTTGCGTTTTTTATCGTCATAATCGTCTCTGAGTGTTTGGAGGAGTAAGGTTATTTTTCGATCTCTACTTTCACTAGGTTTTATTGGTTGTGGAGGTGGTAGTAGTTCATTAGCAATCGGCTCATCTATTGGGCCAAGTACCTCTACGATACCCGTTACAACGGAATCTATGCCGTTTTTTGTTTGGGCAGCCATAAGATCCGCCAATATAGGAGAATATGTCTCAATCTCATCCCGAGTAATTTCGTGCCAGATGGGTAAAATTACTTTTTTTCCATTTTTTTCTAATTCAACAAGACCGCCAAGTTCCTTTTGGGGCCAGTCTTTATTGAAAAAATTTTTACTTAAAAGAACCACACCATATCGCGAGTTTGCCAAGCCTTTATTAATTGTTGAAAAAAGACGATCACCTATTTTGAGTGTCCATTCGTCATACCATACAGTATATCCCAAGGTATTCAGTTTTACCGCAATTTGTCTTGCAATTGGTTTATCCTCAGTGGCGTGAGAGATAAAAACATCCCACTGCTTATCAGAGATCATGCTAATAAATAGGATAAAGCAATTCAGAGAATAAAAATTAATCGAATATAATTATTTAGGTTCTTAATCCTCCGCAGGGTGCTCTGTCAGGTGCGGCAACTGCCCTCTTCCGTAAGGAGGCGACCGCCCCCACCCCCCACGATCTGACATGCACCAATCCGAGCCCAAATTGAGTCCGGATTGCCCTTTTCTGGATCCAAACGGAGCCCGTATCGGGCTCCTTTTCAAAATGAGCCCAAATCAGCCTTATTTTGGCAAACGGGAGAATTATATGGCCCATATAAACGCGTTTTGCGGGCCGATCTTATGCTAAACAGGCACTTGATGGATATGGGAAAAAGGTGCTGCCAAAACGCGTTTACGGGTCGGTTAAAGGCATTATATGAGGCTCAATTTTGGCGTATTTTTCAAAACGGAGCTCAATAATTAATCTAATTCCTGGATCGGGGTGAACGGTTGATTTTTCGGTAAGATGTTTGGTCCATTTGCCGGAGAAAACGCATTCGTTTTCTTTCGTTTGGCCTTCTTGATCAGCGCCCCGTAGATGGAATTGAACGATGGTGCATCCCTAATGATTGCTGGCATTCAGCATTTCTGCAGGGAGACATACAAATTTAAGATGAGAGAAACAGATAGATGTTCATCTATGCCCCAACTTACCCGTCGAAAGTGCAAAAAACCCGATGCCTACCTTGACGAAGAAGACCTGAAGGATATTGCAGAAGCAAAAGAGGAGATTCGTCAGGGTAAGTTTTACACAACCAAAGAGTTACGGGCAAAACTTGCGATCGAATGAGTTACGTACTGAAATGGTCTCATCGATCTGAGAAATTTCTCTCCAAATTATCTCCTTTTATTTCTCAAAGAATTGTTGACAAAATCGAATCAATGACAGAGAATCCACACCGTACAGCGGAGCAGTGTGAAGGATTCCCCTGGTATCATCAAAGGGTCGGAAGTTATCGCGTTGTTCTCGATATCGATGATACTGCACTAACAATGGAAGTCCTCAAAGTGGGCCTTCGAAAGAAAGTGTACAAACGATAAATCCTGCCGTATATTCTCACACAGCGCTTCGTAATCCACACCAAAGTAGTGATGGATGAGTTTGTCACGCATGCCGGCCGTTGCTTTCCAGGGAATGTCCGGGGTGTCCTTACGCAATTGCAGGAACCGGTATGGACTATTTGAGGAGAACCGGGTTCCCAAATCATTTCCTCTTCCGGTTCTTCCCTTCTGAGACGATCAGCCGGATCGCATCCGCCACAAACCGGGCAAGTTCATCCTTATCCAGCATGGCATCGACAATGACAAACCGGCCCGGTTCCGCCCGGGCAAATTCAAGATACCTGTTCTGGACTTTTTCAAGGATTTCCCGCTGCTCGAAATGTTCACGGCCGTTCTTTTTGGAAAGACGTGCAAGTGCATCGTCAACCGGGATCACGAGAAGGATCGTTTTGTCCGGAACAATTGACCACCCGTTGTGCATCGCCCGGAGCCAGTTTTCCGGATCGGGAATCACACCGGCAAGCGTGACCGACTGGTAGGCAAACCGGCTGTCCGAATACCGGTCGGAGATGACAAGTTTTCCCTCCGCAAGCGCCGGCCGCACAAGCGTTGCGAGATGAGCAGCGTGATCGGCGACAAAGAGCGTCGCCTCGGTGATGGGATCAATCTGCTCGGCAATTGCCCGGCGGACTGATTCCCCCACCCACGTTGCCCCCGGTTCCCGGGTAAAGACCGGATCGAGATCAGTCAGCTGTTCTTTTAGTGCGGCGACAAGCGTGCTCTTACCTGTCCCGTCAATGCCTTCAATCGTGACTAACAATAGTGTCCCCTCCGGATCCATTCAGTCGGTATCGCACCTTTATGGAGTGCAGTCGCGATAATGGCGCCATCAAACCCGGCGTCCCGGATAATTTCAAGATCTCTGGTTGATGCAACACCGCCGCCGTAAAGCAATCGGCCGTCATATGCAGATCTCCACGATTCAAGTGTGTCGGTCATTGATGCAAACCCCGTTTCGGTGCCGACAAAACTGACATTCAGTAGAATGCATCCCTCAAAATCAAGGTCCCGTGCCGATTTCAGGACGGATTCTGGAGAGGCCCCTGATGGAATAACTTTACCGTCTTTTACATCCACGCTCAGGTAACCGCCATGATACCGGGAAAGATCGGCTCCACCCGTTTCCGTTCCGACAATATTTTTTATGTGCGACCCGGAGAGGTAATCGCCCGGTGTGCGAATCCCCCGGTCGACATAACAGCATTCAACAACGCTGGCACAGCTACGGATAATTTCATCGTGCGATCCGGTGCCTTCGATCCGGTCGAGGTCTGCGATGTAAATAAATTTTGGCGCGATTGCCCTGACAAATCCAATTGGATCTGCCGTCGGAGAAAGTCCCCAGTCAAGCGGTTTGTAGGTCTCACGATGCCCGGATTTCCCGTGCACGACCGTATTGCGCCGCAAATCCATCGCAAGCACCAGTTCCATCGGTAACGCAACCACTATTAGTACAAAAGATCATTAAAGTTTATGCAATTGTTGGTCAGCCCCAGCTCTATTTCCGAGGCCCGGAGTGCTGTTGACGCTGATATTGTCGACGTCAAAAAACCTTCCGAGGGCTCTCTTGGGGCTAATTTTCCCTGGGTGATTAAAGAGATCAAATCGTTTGCGAAAAAACCGGTGAGTGCAGCTATCGGGGATTTCCCGTACAAACCGGGCCAGGCTTCCCTTGCTGCATACGGCGCTGCCTGCGCCGGGGCTGACTATATCAAGATCGGGCTTGCGTTTTCCGGGAAAGCACAGGCCCGCGAAGTGATCGAAGCGGTAACAAAAGCCGTAAAAGACGAATTTCCTCAAAAATTTGTTGTCATTGCCGGGTATTCCGATTATGAACGGATGGATTCGATCTCACCGTTTGACATCTCGCCAATCGCTGCTGACTGCGGTGCCGATTTTGCAATGATTGACACGGGAATAAAAGACGGGCGGAGCACGTTTTCCTTCATGGACGAGGCTACGCTTGGCCGTTTTACCCAAGAAAACCGGAAACTCGGTATCGGCACGGCCCTTGCCGGTTCGATCAGGTTCGACGATCTTGATGCATTGAAACGCATTGACCCGGAGATCATCGGTGTCCGGGGCATGGTCTGCGGGGGCGACAGGAATGCAACCATCCGCGAAGACCTCGTAAAAACTGCAATGGCGATGATCCGGTAAATACCGGATAAGTTTCGAAGATTTCCCGTCCGGGTAACATACGAACAGGTGAAACATGTACTCAAAAAAACTGGAAGTTCCCCTTGCCCTCACATTTGATGATGTGCTGCTGGAACCGCTGGAATCGTGGACCGAACCTTCAGAGACCGATACCAGGACGCGGTTTTCCAAAAATATCTCGCTGAATATTCCGCTGGTCTCTGCTGCGATGGACACGGTGACCGAATCCACCATGGCAATTGCGCTTGCCCGGGTGGGCGGGATCGGTGTCATTCACCGGAACATGACCCCCGAGAATGAACTTCATGAAGTTACGACTGTCAAGCAGGCAGATGAACTTATTGAGCGTGAAGTCCTGTTTGTTGAGGATACCGCAACAGTTTCCGATGCCGAAGAACTGATGAACCGGTACAGCATCGGAGGCGTCCCGGTTGTCGGGAAAGGAAAGATCATCGGGATCGTTTCCCGGCGGGATGTGCGGGCGATTGTATCGCGACGCGGCGAGGAAAGCATCAGGACGATTATGACCAAAAAGCCGATCACGGCTGATGAGGACATAACTTCCGAGAAGGCTCTTGAATTGATGTATACAAACAAGGTCGAGCGTCTCCCCGTGGCCGACAAGAACGGCCGGCTAATCGGCATCATCACGATGCAGGACATCCTTGAAAAACGCCAGTACCCGCGTGCGACCCGTGACAAGAAAGGCAACCTCCAGGTTGCAGCAGCTGTCGGACCGTTTGATTTTGCCCGTGCAACACTCCTTGATGAGCACGGTGTCGATGCACTGATTGTTGACTGTGCCCATGGTCACAACATGAAGGTGGTTGAAGCAGTCAAAAACATCAAGGAAAGTGTCAAAGCCGATGTCATTGCCGGAAATATTGCGACAACCGAAGCAGCAAAAGCGCTTGTCTCTGCAAACGTTGACGGTATTAAGGTTGGGATCGGACCGGGCTCGATCTGCACGACCCGTATCGTTGCCGGCACCGGTGTCCCGCAGATCTCGGCGATTGCAGCAGTTGCCGATGTGGCATCAAAGGCAGATATACCGATCATCGCCGATGGCGGTGTCCGGTACTCGGGCGATGTGGCAAAGGCGATTGCTGCCGGTGCCGACACCGTCATGATGGGGAGCATGTTTGCCGGGACTGATGAAGCACCGGGCAAGGTTATCACCATCAAGGGCCGGCGCTACAAGCAGTACCGTGGCATGGGTTCCCTTGGTGTCATGAGTTCGGGACAGTCCAGCGACCGGTATTTCCAGAAGAAGGGCATCGGGACTACGAAGTTTGTGCCTGAAGGTGTGGAAGGTGTAACCCCCTATGTCGGGCATGTAGGGGAAGTAATCTACCAGCTTGTCGGCGGGCTCAAGTCTGCGATGGGATATTCTGGTGCGGCAACAATTGAAGAGATGCACAAGAAAGCCCGGTTTGTCCGGATCACAAATGCCGGAATGACCGAGAGTCATCCGCACAATATCCTTATCACTGACGAAGCGCCGAACTACCGGCTCTTCGAATAAGTTTTGATTTTTCCCGCCCGGGTTTTACCGGGGTTTTTGCGCCTGATTTGGTGAAGTATCCTGTTGAATCGCACATCTGTCGATCAGGATCACACGGAACCCTAAAAAACCTGGAAACGATTACAAGGGGGCCATCATTTTATCCAAAAACATTTCGCAACTTTTTTTTTGGAAATCATCCGGGAGAATAATTTACGGGCTCCCCTTTAGCCAGGTCTGATTTTTCCTCAAATGGATGGAGATTCTCCGGAAAAAAAGGTGGGTTATACGTTTGCCCGTCATTTTTCAATGTTTTGTCGGAGAACTAGTACTGCGCCGATAATGCCGACAAGAAGTACTGCCGGAAGTGCAACAGTCGGGAACTCCGGTGTCGCGACAGGTCCTGAAACGGGATCAGTGGTCGGAACAGTGGTCGGGATAGTGGTTGGTATTTCTTTTGGTGTGAATGATACGGTGAAAATTGCATCGTTATAATCCACGGCTCCGCCGTACAGGTCTTCAAATGCAACGGTATAGACCCCCTCTGAGTTGGTCACCTGGGCATGATCGACATTCCATTTGCTGGCATCTGCACCACTGCCATCAGAATAAAATATATACTTCTCGTGTGCTGAGACGTGGGTCTTAATATACAAGACAACCGGGGATCCTGCGGTATAATCATACGTCCACTGGCTGCCGACTGCATTAGCGTGTATCTCCCCCAGTTCATAATTTACCGGGGAACTAATCCCAAATTCAGCCTGGTTGGCGGCTTCTTTTGAAACAAACGTTACAGTAATCTTTCCGTCCTGGCTAAAGGAAATCGGGCCCGTGGCAGAGACTGTACCGACAAGCAGGAAGATGGCCATCAGGGTCAGGATAATTGGCATTTTTTTCACAACATTCACTCCATACTCCGGAGATACGCACACCGATAGTCCGGTAATGACAGCATAATCCCGGTCTTGACATAAATGAACCATACTGAATTTATTATAAATCAGTGCAATGCGCTGGCGCATTGCGTCCCGTTTCAACACTGATCTTTTCGTACCAATCCCGATTGATCACCGGATTATAATCTTCCCCACAAGGGATACTCTCTGCCTGAGTTGAATGGGTTTTGTTTTTTATGCAAAAATCCCGTGTCACAAAAGGGATTATAAAACAGGGGCGCATGAATATTACTATTTATATTAATTATTGAGGTAGACTATGACAGACGCAAGAACATTTTCACTTCCGAAATTGGCGTATGATTATGCGGCGCTCCAACCGTACATGTCAAAGGAACAGCTGACCCTGCACCATACAAAACACCACCAGGCGTATGTAACCGGTGCAAACGCAACTTTCGAAAAACTCGACAAAGCCCGTAAGGAGAAAGCAGACCTTGACATGAAGGCGACCCTTAAGGAACTCTCGTTCCATATCGGGGGGTACAAGCTCCACAACCTGTTCTGGGAGAACCTTGCACCGGCCGGGAAAGGCGGGGGCGGGGCGCCGAAAGCCGAACTTGCAAAAGCGATCGATGAAGAGTTCGGATCGTTTGACCGGTTCAAAAAAGAATTCACGCAGGCAGCATCCAGTGTCGAAGGTTCCGGATGGGCAGTCCTTTCCGCGAGTATGACAACACCCCGGCTGCTCATCAACCAGATCGAAAAGCACAACGTCAATGTTTACCCGGGGTTCCGGGTCCTGCTTGTGCTCGATGTCTGGGAACATGCATATTATGTGGACTATAAGAATGACCGAGCAAAGTATATCGAAGCGTTCTGGAACCTGGTATACTGGGAAAAGGTGAACAAACAGTACATCACGCACATCAAAAAATAAACGTTATCTTTACTTTTTTTTAACAGTCCGGCAATTCCTATCGGAGAATGTACAAAAAATGTGGTATTACCGGACTCGTTTTATACGACTATTTTTTTTGATCGGAACCGGTTCCGGACATGGTCGGAGAAGTATTTTCCAACAATGCTGGAACTCATGAGATCGGTATAGACTTTTGCAGGGACACCCGAGTACTGGAATACAAGTCCTGAGTGAAATTCGATCTCCAGATTTTTCATGGCATCATCATATCCCACGGAGCGCAGGATGCAGGACTGAACTGGCTGTCTCTCCAATAATATCACCATTATCTTATTAGCGCGCTGGAGTGTTAATAGTTTTTATAGAACAGTATTCAGATTATTAAATCAATAATATAGTAAATATGCAAAAAAGGCTCTGTTGAAACGGACATGAACTGATCCGGTTCACACCCGAACGATGAAAAACAAAACCGTAGTAACTCTGTTTTTCTGAGAGATTGCATAGATCTGGTTGATTATCACAGGAAATCCTAATCCGGTTCCCATAATCATGAGGCTTGGTCGGAGAAGTGTCTTTTGTGGAAAGTGCCGTCATTGACCGCAAATCTCATTTTGTAAAATACTCTCATTTTGACAAACGGGGCTTATTTCATACGATTTAAAAAAAGATATTGTATTTTTATGCAACCAAAAAAACGGCAAATCCATTTTCGGATGATCATATTTTCAAAAAAACAGATAGATACACAGAATTTATGTCATTATGCTTCATCTGGTATTCTCGTACTTCACTGTCTGTTCCCTGTCATTTTTTTATATAGTCGGATGCTCCTGGCATGATGGGTATCAAACTTATAATTTTATACTGAATTAACACTAACATTAAGTAAATATGGAGGATCTCGCAGAGGTCGCCCGGCTCCTGGATATCCTCGGGAACCGGAACCGGCGGCGTATCATCGAACTGCTCCGGCAGAAACCGTGTTTTGTCACCGAAATATCGGAGACGCTCATGATCTCGCCGAAAGCCGTCATTGAGCACCTCCAGCTCATGGAGCGGGAAGAGATCCTTTCGTGCCAGATGGATGACCGCCGGCGCAAATATTATTATCTCGCAAATGATATTCTCGTCGAAGTCAGCCTGAAAAACCTGCACGTAATCCTGAACGGGCAGGGACAGGAAGACCTGCAGCGTGACGCAGAGAATGAACGCACCCGCCAGGCAGTTGTCATGCTCGCAAAAATGGTCCAGGCCCAGGACCAGATGGTCGCACACCTTGAACAGCTGAACCACGATATCGACACAAAACTATCAGACCTTGCCCGTAACCATAGTGATTTATTCAGGAGCGAGCGAGAACTATCTGTGGCAATTGCCCTCTCCCATGAACCGCTGACACCCCCGGAACTTGAGGAGGCAACAGGATATCCCTGGGAGGAAATCGAACCGGTCGTTGACGAGTTTGAGAAACGGGGCATTGCATCCCGAAAGAAAAACCGGATCGTACTCAGAGGAGTTTATGCCGAAGAACCCCAGCAATCCATACGATGAAGTGTTTGGCAATCTCTCAAAGATAGTTGAAGAGATAGTACGGAACATGTCCGAAGCTGAAAACGCCCGTATCATCGGGTACACCATCGTGACCCGGCAGGCACCCGGAGAGCCCGGGGTATTCCCCGGCGGTTCAAACAGTAGTGACGATGATATCCCGTACGAGATGCAGGAGACCGATACTCATTTCTTTATCACTGCTGCAATTCCTCCGCAGGCAGAGCACTCACCCTATGCGGATATCCAGCCCGACAAAGTCCGGATCTGTGTCGATAACCGGTCGACTATCGTGATGCTTGAAAAGCCCATCGACATTATCCACAGCACGTACCGGGTGCACCGGGGAGTTATGGACATCTCTCTTTGGAAGGTCCCGGATTACCGGTAGATCGGACTTTTTTGTTTTTTTAATTTTTCAATCAGGACTGTGCAGAAAAACCCTGTGTTTCCATAACCTATTGACATACGGTATTCCGGGCCCAAATTGGGCGTTGAATCCCCATTTTTTCCGGTCGTGAGGCACTCATTGGCCAAAAACCGGCACTTATGAAGGGCATGGGCGTCATTTTTATGTCGAAGAAACCCGGCTCCTAATAGCAGCGTTTTTGCGGTCGGATTTTTTAAAAACGTGTTTGTGGATGTGGAATCGAATATAATGCGTCTATGGGCCCCAACGGGCAGGGAGGAGGTCTCACGACGGAGATTTTTTTATCCCCGACCGGATTTTGGTATTAAAATCCGGAAAGTATCGTGTTCCCAAATGGCAAAAGACACTGGCGCTGGAAAGGGGATATTCTCTCACAAACTCTTTTTTACTAAATAAAAATTGAAAAAATTTTACTGTCCTGCAAGTTTCCACACGCCGGTATCTTTGCCGTTAAACACGATCTGCACGTATGCCTGATCCGGGGTGAGCGATG
>DAOQAA010000043.1:0-14344 GCA_035353675.1 Methanoregula sp.
CCGTCTTTTGTCCGGATCAGCTGGTTGTTTTTGATCGCTTCCCAGACATCCTCAAGGACTTTACCGGGATTTACCAGCAGTTCATCGGCAAGCGTGATACCGGCTTTCCCGAACCGCTCGATCTGCCGGTAATCGATAAACAGCGAGCGCTTGTGGGGATACAGGCGCGAGAGTTCGCCGAGTTCCTTTTTGTACCGGCTTTTTAAAAACCGGCCCCAGTCATCAGTCCGGTCGCCCTGGTGCAGTTCAGGTGCTGTGTCCATGTCGGCTTCACCGCTTCTTTGTGCTCGACAGCACGAACCGGGCGATCAGCGCTTCCATCTGGATATCGCTGTCCGCTCCTTCCGAGAGCCGGAAGTCGGTCTCACCAAGAGCATCGATAAGTTCTACCTTAAGCGTCCGGTCCATGTCACGTTTTGTGAGCGCCCGGTAACACTGGTTGATCAGTTCATTTGGCGAGATCCCCCGCTCGTGTAGCAGGTGCATCAGCTGGGACTCAGCACCGTCGAATTCACCGGCAAGCGCGAGACGTATGAGTTCCTCGATCTCTTCCGGCCGTGCGTTGGAGGTGATAGAATAGACCATCTGCGCCTCGATTGCGGGACTGATGATCGCCGCACCCTGCAGGGCGTTGATCGCTTTGCGCATATCCCCCTGCGCGATATACACCATCGCGTCCATCGCTTCAGGAGTAACCGTGAGTCCTTCCTTTGCCGCGATCCGGCCGACTTCCTCTTTTACTGCCAGGGGTGCGAGCGGGCGGAACCGGTAGATCGCACACCGGCTCTGGATCGGGTCGATAATCTTTGAAGAGTAGTTGCACGAGAGGATGAACCGGCAGGTTTTCGCGTAACTCTCCATCGTCCGGCGCAGCGCTGCCTGCGCATCGGTTGTCAGCGCGTCGGCTTCGTCAAGGAAGAGGATCTTGAACGTTGCCTCGCCAAGAGGGGTCGTGCGGGCGAACTGTTTGATCTGGTTACGCACGACATCAATCCCGCGCTCGTCGGACGCGTTGAGCTCGCGGAAGTTCATCTGCCATGACTCGCCAAAAAACTCCCTGGCAAGTGAGACAGCAGCGGTGGTCTTTCCGACACCGGCGCTCCCGGTAAAAAGGAGATGGGGGAGGTTGCCGGTCTTTACATAGGATGAGAGCCGCTCGACTATCTCGTCCTGGCCGACAATATCGGAAAGTTTCGTCGGCCGGTATTTCTCAATCCAGATGGTGTGGTTCTCGTCCATGCGCATCAGCTCGCGTTGCATGACTAAATTGTCTTTTTCATATGTGGGTTTTTCTGCACAAAGATTTGGAGCATTCTGGTAGTACCAGGATGGCTAAAAAATTGCCTTTTTGCCATCAAGAGAATGTAATAATCTTTATCATAAGAGTTTTGAAATTACTTTTCATGAAAATAAGCCCAGTTCCCCTTGTTTTTCTCCTGCTCCTTTGTCTTGTTCTTGTGCCGGCACAGGCAAGCCTCGCCAAGATCGTATCGGGTGCTCCGGTCTTTATCGGTGAGCGCAACCTGGATATCAGTGCGCCGATGAACGGGCACACGGTCATCGCATGGTGGCCGGCTGGTTCGGACCGGAGCGGCGAGCCTCAAAAGACCGTGACAGTTCCGGATGAGGGGAGATCGTACTATCTTGATCCTGCCGTTTTCACCGGTTATACCGGTACCTGGTACACGCACGACGTCAAACCGGATATTCCGGTTTTTATCCTCTACGAACCCCAGATCGATCTCAAGGTCTGGGATGTTGACACCGGTACGGATGTTACCGGCCAGTCCCTTCCCATGTCTGCAAATATCACCTACCGGATCGATACGAACATGTACATGGCGCTTGATTATACAAAGCGTCCGGATTATAACCCGTCTGACAGTTTCTTTACGGTAAAACTCAGGTCACCCACGGGAATGGATATCCCCCAGATTTATACAGGGAATATCGGTGGATCACAGACACAAATCCTGAAATTTGACAGTAATCCGTTAATCAAGTCCTCCCCGTATTTCTGGAAAAACGGGGCTGCATGGGACCATAACGCAAAGAGTACTGACGGCAGCACCATATACCCGCCGGGGACCTATACCTTTGTTGCAAAAGCTGACCTCAACCATATGGCAAGCAGTTACACCGGCACTTCAGGAATCGGAAAAACAACGACGGGAGATAAGACCATCACCTTTATCGCCGACACGTATACAACATCCCCGACTATCATGCCATCCATCACGGCACCGGTCATTACCGGGGTTACAACACCGGCCACACCAGCGGCAACTATCGCGACGGTGACAACCAATACGGCGACAGCAAAACCAACTGCGACTACAGTCGCAAAAAAGACGACATTTACACCGCTTCCTGTTGAGATTGTCTTTGCCGGTCTTGGCCTTGCAGCACTCGTTTTTGCGATGAGACGGAAGTATTAACCGTCATTCATTCCCTTCTTTTATGTCATGAGCCAGAAAAAAAGCAAAACCGGGGATGATGTATCTCCCGGGAAAATATCAAAGAAGGGTATTTTGGCAATCGGTATTGTTCTTATAATCGGTATTGCCATTATTGCCGGTGTAGTCCTGATGCAACAAGGGCCGATAGTACAGAATGCACCGGCAAACACATCGGGTAACGTTTCAGAAAATTTTACTTCAGCCGGTGAACTCTATTCAAAGAGTGTCGATTTTGCAAATGCCGGTAATTACAAGGCGGCCCTTGAAGCCGCTGATGCAGCACTTGCAAAAAATGTCAGTTCCTTAAATCCCCTGATCCAGTCTAACCGGGCGGGAATCCTTGTGATGCTGGGTCGGAATAATGAGGCAATTGTAGCAGCAGATGAAGCGATTAATGCACCCGGCAACCTCACGAGCCTGCGTTCTATTGCATATTACAACAAAGGCAATGCACTTATGGCAGAGGGCAGGACGATAGAGGCTGATGCGGCTTACGCAAATGCGACTGCGCTTGATCCGACTCTTAAACACCCGTGATTTTTTTGGCATGGATAGGAAAATATCGGCTGTTTTTAGGTAACAAATAATTTTCAGGGATTATTTCAACAAATTCGAATATCATCTATATTTTAAGATTGCATTTCGTGCTGGAGATCATCATATAAGGAGGGTTCCCCCCCCTGATGGGGGGGTCGGCGCGACGCCTCATCGGGTCGCGCCTGGGCAAGGGGGTTAAAATCCGAGCGAGGAAAATTTTCTTTTGCTTTTTCTTTTGCTATTAATTTTCATGAACCCTATACCAGAAATTTATTGAAACCTTCCTTGCCCCGCCGTGCCCCGCGAGGGGCCCTGAGGCGGGGAGCCATCGTAACAATATCCTGAAGGCTCGTAAAAATGAATTCTTGAGAGATTCTTCCATATCATTAGATCAAATATAATGCGTCATTCAATTCTTGCGAGCAAAAATTATAGATACTCTCCTTTTCTGAAACGCCCAGCAAAAACCCCCGCCCCCATTACCCACTCCTATATCTTGAATACCTCTCTTTTCTAAAAGTACTAGCAATATCCATGGAAGGTGCAGCCCGTGTTTTTGCCGGAGATTTTTCCGGTTCGACCCTTTCAGTGCCGGGTGAGGATGCCGGTAGCCCGGCATGGGTCGTAACCCCGGGTGGAGCGTCGTGCCGGTTGGTGTACCTCTGCGGAGCGCTGACGGAAGTTTTTGACAATGGCGGCGTGCTACACTGCCGGCTGGCAGACCCGACCGGGGCATTCGATATTGTTTCGGGTGGAAGAAATACCACGATTGCAAAGCAGGTGCAGGAAATCCCGGTGCCATCATTTATTGCTGTCACAGGTACTGCCCAGATCTATAAACGAAACGGGGGATGGGCGGTCTCGGTCCGGCCCGATTACATAAAGGTAATCGACCGGGTCATCCGGGACCGGTGGATCTCCAGTACAGCGGACATGACAATCTCCCGCCTCGAATTGCTGCTCGATGCAATGCTCGGACACGCAGCCGATCCGCGTGCTACCGATGTTGTGCAGCATTATGCGCTCACAAAAGAACGAATCCGCGATATGGTGGCAATGGTTCAGGGAGCGCTTGAAAGCGTGCAGGCTGCCCCGCCACCCGCACCAACGGCTGAAGCGGATATCAGCTGTATCATCATGGAGATCATTAAAGAAAAAAGCGGTCCCCGGGGCATAGCCGTTGAGGAAGTCCAGAAAATTGCCGGGACAAAAGGCTATTCCGGAGATGCCGTGATTTCCGCGATCCGGACACTTGTAGAAAATGACGACTGTTACCAGCCCCAGAAAGGGTACGTAAAACCGTTATGAAACTGGAATTTGTAAAGGACGGCCCGGCGCTAGTTATCGAGAACACCGAGCGCCTGCTTATTGTTGCCGACCTTCACTTCGGGATAGAAGCCGATCTCGCAGCACACGGCATGCATTTCCGGAGCCACAGCACCGAACGCCTCGCCCGGCTTATGCAGACCATTGACGCGACAGAACCGGACCGGCTCATCCTTCTTGGGGATATCAAGCACAGTATCCCGACACTTACCCGGCAGGAATGGGCCGAGATCCCCGGCATTCTTGAAACGATCCGGCGCCGCATCCCGATCCTTGTCTTCCCGGGAAACCACGATATCGGCATCGGGCGGTTCCTTCGCGAGGGTGAACTCCAGCCAAAGGAGGGCGCGGTGATTGACGGTGTCGCGTACCTCCACGGCCACACGTATCCTGCGCCTAACCTGAAGAGTACCCTTATTGTCACAGGCCACCACCACCCGCAGGTGAACCTCCATGATGAAGTGGGCTGTGC
Source organism: Methanoregula sp. (assembly GCA_035353675.1). Classification (GTDB taxonomy): domain Archaea; phylum Halobacteriota; class Methanomicrobia; order Methanomicrobiales; family Methanospirillaceae; genus Methanoregula. The sequence continues at coordinate 4,795 of DAOQAA010000043.1, forward strand.
ACTCCAGTCGCCGGCATACCTCCGTGCAACAGTTGACGCAAACGCGCTCGGTTTTCCGGCGCAGGAAAACTCCGGCCCCGTTCCTTTGCGGGCGCTTTTTATTCCTGCATTCAACGAGATCGCGGGTTACGACATTTTAAAGATCGCACGCGACCCGTTCTCCCCCATCTCGCGGTGTATCAGGCATGAGGGTGCGGAGGTTATCCTATCTGACGGGACGTACATCGGCCCGCTCTCAATGCTGCTCGATGACGATGATGATGCGGATGAGAGCCCCAGGAGGGGGAACCGTGGTCTCTGAAATGCTTGACAACCGGGTCCGGGAGTGCATAAAAAAACGGGGGTTTACCCGGCTTTCTCCCGCACAGGAGCAGGCAATCCCGCTGGTCCTTGCGAAGAAAAATCTCATCCTGATAGCCCCGACAGGCACCGGAAAGACCGAGAGCGCAATGTTTCCGGTCTTTGATTCGCTCCTGAAAATGCCGGCGGGCGGCGGTTTCAAGGCGCTCTACATCACGCCCTTACGGTCACTCAACCGGGATATTCTTTCGAGAATGGAGTGGTGGTGCCATGAACTGGGCCTCACGGTCGGCGTCCGGCATGGAGATACACCGATGGCCGAGCGGAGGAAGCAGGCGCTCTCGCCACCCGATCTTCTTATCACAACCCCGGAAACGCTCCAGGCACTTTTCATGGGAAAGCGCCTCCGCAAGCATCTCGAACACGTGCAGTTCGTTATCATCGATGAAATCCATGAAATGGCCGGGAGCAAACGGGGCGCACAGCTTGTTGTCGCGCTCGAACGCCTCGCAGAATATGCCGGGGAATTCCAGCGTATCGGTCTCTCGGCCACTGTCGGAAACCCGGAAACCATCGCGCAGTTCCTCAGCGGTTCGCGTCCCTGCGAGATTGTGCAGGTGCCGGTCGCAAAACAACTGGAGATTTCTGTCAGTTTTGTCGGCGATAATTTCAAGCACCAGGTGCAGGCGCTTGAACATGCGCTTGACCGGGAAGGCTCGACCCTCGTTTTTGTCAATACCCGGGTGACGGCCGAAGCGCTCGGGCATGCGCTTTATTCCCGGGGCGATGTGGAGGTACACCACGGATCGCTCTCAAAAGAGATCCGGATTGATGCCGAGGAGCGGTTCAAGAAAGGCGAGATCCGGACTCTTATCTGCACGTCATCCATGGAACTCGGGATCGATATCGGCCGGGTCGATCACGTGATCCAGTTCGGTTCCCCCCGCGAAGTTGCCCGGCTGGTGCAGAGAGTTGGCCGGGCCGGCCACCAGCTCAATACCATTTCACGCGGGACGATCCTTGCCACCGGCTTTGACGATCTCCTTGAATCGCTTGTGATTGCCCGGCGGGCAAAGGCAAACGAGATCGAACCGGTTGTTCCGGAAACACATGCAGCGGATGTGCTCGCAAACCAGGTTGCGGCAATTGCTGTCGAATACGGTGAGATCGAACGATCCCGGATCCGGACTATCATCGAACGCTCCTCTGTTTTTTCCGGGTGCGGTACGCTCCTTGACGATGTTTGCTCCCAGCTCGAAGAGCACAGGCTGGTCCGGATCGATGGCACAAGGATTGTTACAACCGCACGGGCGCGCCGGTACCTGTCAGGGAACCTTTCGATGATCCACGATGAGAGAAAGATCCCGATCTTCGATATGGTCTCGCGCCGCACTGTCGGGACGCTCGACGAATCGTTTGTTGTCGGCTGGGTGCATACCGGTGCGATTTTTATTACAAAAGGCCAGCTCTGGCGGGTGCTTGAGATAAGCGACGGCCGGCTGACTGTTGAACCGGCAAAAAAAGCCATCGGGGAACTTCCTTCATGGGAAGGAGAGCAGATCCCGGTCCCGTTTGCAGTCGCCCGGGAAGTTGGCGCGATCCGGCGCGAGCGCACTACCGAACGGTATACAAAAGAAAAAGAGAGCATCGCCTTTGTGGCCCATATCCTCTCGGAAATGGAAAAGAACCGGTGCAAAATCCCGACCGACCGGCTCATCACGTTTGAGAACATTGACGATGGCGTGGTCTGCAACGTCTGTGCCGGCCACAAGGCAAACGAAGCGCTGGGCCGCGTGCTCTCGATTCTCATCTCCGCCAGGTACGGGACAACGGTCGGGATCGAACTGGACGCATACCGGATCCTGCTGCGCCTGCCCTCGTCAATCCGGGCGGCAGATGTCCGCGATTATCTCCTGTCCCTTGATCCCGCCCACATGCCCGGCATCCTGAAACTTGCACTCAAACGGACTGCGCTTTTTAAGTGGAAACTGGTCCAGATCGCAAAAAAATTCGGGGCAATCGATCCGGATGCCGATTACGAGAAGATCAGCATCCAGCGGCTGCTTGATTATTTTGATAATACGGTTGTCCAGCGGGAAGCCTATCGCGAACTCTTGTCCGGTTACATGGACGTGGATGCCGCAGCGCAGGTTATAGGGATGGTTAAAGACGGCACGATCGATGTTGCCCTCGGCCCCCATTCAATTATCGGTGCGGATGGCATGCTCTCTTCCCGCGACCAGATCCCTCCGCCAACTGCCGACCAGGCGGTCCTTGCGACACTGAAACGCCGGCTCGAAAACGATGACGTGATCCTTGCGTGCATGAACTGCCGGGACTGGAAGAGCCGCACGGTCGTCTCCCGGGTACCCGAGCAGCCGCAGTGCCCGAAATGCGGCGCACGGCTGATTGCCGCAATCAAACCGTACGAAGCCGACGCATACGACGTGATTGGAAAACCAAAGAAGACTTCTGAAGAAAAAGCGACCGAACAGCGCCTGCTCCGGAACGCAAACATTGTCCTTTCAAGCGGGAAAAAAGCCGTCATCGCGCTGTCGGCACGCGGGGTAGGGCCGGAGAACGCTTCCCGGATCCTTGCAACACTGGCGGACGGCGATGCATTCTACCGCGAGATCTTAAAAGCAGAGCGAAACTTCATCCAGACGCACCGGTACTGGGTGTAATTTTTTTCTGATCATAAACGATGCCAGTCATTTCCGGGGTCAGGTGTTTATAACGGGAAAACCTCCCAACCCTCGGAATGAACGCCAGAAAATCCGGAATATAAGATAAAAAAAAGATCGGAATGCAGGTACGACGCCGGCACCCGTATTACATTATGCTTTCAAGTTTCTGTTCGAGGAAATCAAGGCCCTTCTTGATATCTTCGACCGTTTTCCCGCCGGTTAAAATGATCTTTCCGGAAGAGAAAAGGAGCGCGACAATCTTTGGTTCCTTGATACGGTATACAAGACCCGGGAACTGTTCAGGTTCGTACTCGATATTTTCGAGGTTTAAGGTGACGACAACCTTGTTGAGGTTGATGTACTTGCCAATATCGTACGAGCAGACAATGTTTGTAACTGCAACCCTTGGAACTTCGAGTGTTTCGACTCCCGCTTCCTTTAATGACTTGATAATGATATCAAGGCCTTCTTTTAATGCCTTGTCATCCCTGATCCCGGTAAGCACAACTTTACCCGAGGAAAAAATGAGGGAAGCTATCTTTGGTTTCTCGATGCGGTAGACCGCGCCGGGGAACCTTTTCGTATTGAGATCGCAGCCCTTGATCTTGCTGGATACATCGTTGAGATCAATGGATTCGGCAATTACACCTGATGCCACGACATTCTCAATTTTCAATGAATCGTACCGTTTGTCAGCCATCCTGTATACTATGCAGTGTTTCCAATCATAATACTAATGGAGAATCTTTATGGTCTGATCCGGATCTCACTGACGGGAAAACACTCCACGCCGCACAGGTTTTTTTATATGCGCTAAAACCCTGCCGCCAGGCAGGCTGACCCTCGCGCGGGCATAAAGACAGATTAAAGTAAATATAATCTCAAATATTTTCACTACATCAGGCTGATTTTATGGCTGACGACCGGCACAACATGGAAGATTATGAAAAGACCTCTGCGACATTTTCTATCGAAGTCCCCGAGTATTTCAACTTCGGTTTTGATGTCGTAGATGCCTGGGCAAAAAAGGACCGGAACAAACTCGCGATGATCTGGACTAACCAGGCGGGCGAGGAAAAGAAGTACAGTTTCCTTGATATGTCCAACCTCTCCAACCAGGCGGCAAACGTTCTTTTGAAATACGGCATCAATAAAGGCGACCGGGTCCTCATTATGCTCCCCCGGATCCCCGAATGGTGGATCTTTATGGTAGCACTTATCAAGCTCGGCGCAGTTGTCTGTCCCTGCCCGACAATGCTCACGCCCCGGGATATAAAATACCGGGTAAACAAGGGCAAGTTCCGGATGGTTATTACAAACCTTGAAAATTCCGGGAAGGTCGAGGAGATCTGCAACGAGTGCCCGACGCTTGCCTGCCGGTTTATTGTCGATGCCGAACTCGAAGGCTGGGCAAGCTGGCCGTATGAACTGCTCTACCCGGCGCCGGTCTCGCACCATGCGGTAAGTATTCCCGATGAGCAGCGCACAAAAAGCACCGACCCGATGCTGATCTATTTCACGTCCGGTACTGTCGGGGAACCGAAGATGGTGCTCCACAACCATGCCCACCCGCTTGGCCAGATCGTTACCGCCCGGTTCTGGCAGGATGTGAAGCACAACGACCTGCATTTTACCGTGACAGATACCGGTTGGGCAAAATGCGGGTGGGGTAAGATCTTCGGCCAGTGGATTGAGGGCGCCTGTCTCTTTGTGTATAATTATTCCGGGAAGTTTAACGCAACCGAGCTCCTTCCGCTTCTTGAAAAATACCAGATCACAACGTTCTGCTGCCCGCCGACAATCTACCGGATGCTGATCCTTGCCGATCTCGATAAGTTCGATCTCTCTTCGCTGCGCCACTGTACAAGTGCCGGTGAACCGCTCAATCCCGAAGTGATCCGGGTATGGAAGCAGGGTACCGGTCTTATGATCCGCGAAGGTTACGGCCAGAGTGAGACCTGCTGCTGTATTGCCGCGTTCCCGTGTCTTGATGTAAAACCCGGTTCGATGGGGAAACCCACTCCGGGGTGGAAGATTGAGCTTCACGATGAAAACGGAAAACCGGTTGGCGTTCACGAAGAGGGACGGATCGCAATCTGCTGTAACCCCCCGCCACCGGGTCTCCTTGTTGAATATCTCGATAATCCCGAAGAGAACAAGAAGTCGTTTGTCAAGGGCTGGTATTACACCGGCGACAAAGCATACATGGATGAGGACGGATACTTCTGGTTTATCGGCCGCGATGACGATGTGATCAAATCGTCCGGTTACCGGATTGGGCCGTTTGAAGTCGAGAGCGCGCTTATCGAGCACCCGGCCGTGCAGGAAGCGGCAGTTGTCGGCGCACCGGACCGGATCAGGGGCCTTATCGTGAAGGCATTTGTTGTCTTAAACAAGGGCTACGAGCCTTCGGATGCTCTTGTAAAAGAGATTAAAACGTACGTCAAACGCACGACAGCGCCGTATAAGTACCCGCGTGCGATTGAGTTTGTGACAGAACTCCCCAAAACCCATTCCGGTAAGATCCGCCGGGCTGAACTGCGCGAGCGGGAAATGAAGAAATACCGGGAATCAAAGTAAACCGCTGGTCCAAAAAAAGACGGGGTTCCGTCACCCATAAGAAAAACAGTCCGGTTTACTAAACCCATATTTTTTATTTACCGGATAAATCTGAAAAATCCGGATTCCCCATGTTTCAGCAGGAAAATAATATTTAGAATTTGGAATTTTTTTTTTTTGAAATTTTTATGCGCACCAGCATTTTTACAAAAATACGCACCAGTTTTCTTACATGAGATTGTTGGGTGCACCACTTATTACAAGCAGCCCTGGCATTTCATAAGTGACTGTACATTTTTTTGATTTTCTTTTCGGTGCTAAAATTTTCTTGCGGTTTTTTATCAACAATGTGCGTGATCACCTGAATGGTGCACCAGATCTTGTGCATATTTTATTGACTGATTCCATCAGATCACAACAATTTTCCAAAATATGCAGGAACTTTTGGTGCAGAATGAAAGCAAAAATATCATAAACTGCACCAACATACAGATCAGGCATGGTGCGGTATTCGGTTTCAATGGATGATACTTTAACTGAAAATATCGACAAGGTTTGTGAAAAAAGAAAGATTTCGCGTTCAGATTTTATTGCTGAAGCCTGCACCGGTCATTTGACCACAGATGCACCAATCCTCGCGCCAACACTGCCGGCTCCCGGAACAAACGAGCCGAACATGAAAAACTATGACGCAACGTACAAGGACTTCCACATCGATGTTCCCGAGTACTTCAACTTCGGGTTCGATGTGATCGATGCCTGGGCAAAGAAAGACCGGAACAAGCTCGCGATGATCTGGACCAACCAGAAAGGCGAAGAGAAGAAGTTTACTTTCTGGGACTTAATGCGGCTCTCAAACCAGATCGTGAACATGCTCATCAAGTATGGGGTCAACAAGGGCGACCGGGTCATGATCATGCTGCCCCGTGTCCCGGAGTGGTGGATTGCCACCATCGCACTCATCAAGCGCGGCGCCATCTACTGCCCGGCGCCGACAATGCTGACAGAGCATGACCTGAAATACCGGATTAACGCCGCTGAGGTCAAGATGGTGATCACGTCCGCTGACCAGGCAGACAAGATCGATTCCATTGCAAAGGACTGCCCGTCCCTGACCTGCCGGTTTATGATTGACGGGAAACGCGAGCACTGGATCAGTTACCAGGTCGAACTTGATTACCCGGCGCCGGTCTCGGCAAAACTGGTGAACCTGCCAGGCATGAAAAAGACCAAGGCCACCGATCCGATGGTGATCTTCTTTACATCCGGCACCACGGGCGAGGCAAAGATGGTGGTCCACAGCCAGAGCTATGCGCTCGGCCACATCGTCACCTCCCGGTTCTGGCACGATATCCACCCAAACGATCTGCACTTTACCTTCTCGGATACCGGCTGGGCAAAGAGTGCATGGGGCAAGCTGTATGGTCCGTGGCTTGAAGGTGCGGCAATTTTCGTATACGATATCCGGGGCCGGTTCAACGCAACAGAACTCCTGCCGCTTATCGAGCGGTACGGGATCACAACGTTCTGCTGCCCGCCAACGATCTACCGGATGCTGATCCTTGCCGATCTCGATAAGTTCGACTTTACCGAACTCCGGCACTGCGTGAGTGCAGGCGAACCGCTCAATCCCGAAGTGATCAAGGCATGGAAAGATGCAACAGGTCTTACCATCTACGAAGGGTACGGCCAGACCGAGATGGTGCTTTCTATCGGGACGTTTCCCTGCATGGAACCCCGGTTCGGGTCGATGGGCAAGCCCTCGCCCGGATGGGGGGTCGAGCTCCACGATGAGAACGGGAAACCGGTCGGAGTCCATGAAGAGGGCCGGATCGCGATAAAGTGTGAGCCAAAACCGGTCGGGATGTTCCTTGGATACCTCAACAATCCCGAAGAGAACAAAAAATCGTTTGTGAACGGCTGGTACTACACGGGCGACAAGGCGTATAAGGATGAGGACGGGTACTTCTGGTTCATCGGCCGCGATGATGATGTGATCAAGGCGTCCGGATACCGGATCGGGCCGTTTGAGGTCGAGAGTGCATTGATCGAACACCCGGCCGTGCAGGAAGCGGCGGTTGTCGGTTCCCCGGATGATATCCGGGGCATGATTGTAAAAGCGTTCGTGATCCTGAAACCCGGGTTTACGCCATCAGAGGCACTGGTAAAAGACCTCCAGTCCTATGTGAAAAAGGTCACGGCGCCCTACAAGTATCCCCGGGCTATTGAGTTTGTCGATTCCCTCCCAAAGACGATCTCAGGAAAAATCCGGCGGATCGAACTCCGTGAGCGGGAACTTAAGCGGTACGCAAACGGGCAGAAGCAGTAAACCCAACCAAAATTTATACTTTTTTTCACCGGGCTTTATGCAGAAATTTCTGGTATTAAAAATACAGAGGATTGCTGATAGCCCTCAGTTTTCACTGCACCCTTTCGTCAAACGGGTGTCCGTATTTGCAGGGTTATTCGCTATCCTCTACAATCAAATGTTCTCGCCGTGATCTACAAACCCGCACATTTTGCAGTAACACAATTAATTCTCCGTCGTGAGATCTCGCAAATATCTCCCGAATTTCTACAGACACGTTCTTTCGTTATCATGGCCTCTCATCCATGAGCGGAAAAGATCCGCCGCCCAATTCGTGCCAATTCAATCTTATATTCTCCGGCGGAAAATGAATGCAAAAAACGGTATTTCCTGTTGGTTTTTTGCGAATTCCTGTTGTCAGGCCGAAAAAACCGGACAATCAGGGCTCAATTCAGGCCCGTAATATCTCCTGGTTTATCAGAATACTCAATCACCGGACGAACGGGGATAAAAAATTCTCCGTCGCGGAATCGTCAAAGTGCTCTCTAAAGCCACATAATCGCGTTCTGTTGGATTCAGGGATCCCAAGGACCATTCAAAAATGATCGGCCGCTGGAACGCTGCTATTTAGTGCCGGGATTCTCCGAAGTGAAAATGACTCCCGGTCCACCAATTAGTGCCGGTTTTGACCTTTACAGTGCCTCATGAGCTGAAAAACCGGGTATTCGGAGCCCATTTTGGGGCCGGAATACTTCAGGTCATTATGAGTATTCGATCACTGGCCGAACAGGGATGTAATAATTCTCCGACGTGAAATCTCCCAAATGCCCTTAAAATCCACACATCCGCGTTCTGGTGGATTCAGGGCTCCCAAGGACCATCCAAAAATGATCGGCCGCTGGAACACTGCTATTTAGTGCCTCAATTCTCCGACGTGAAAATGACTCCCGGACCCTCAATTAGTGCCGGTTTTGACCGTTATAGTGCCTCATGATCTCAAAAACCGGGTATTCGGAGCCCGTTTCGGGCCCGGAATACATTAGGCCAACAAAGTACAGGAACGTTGGGTTTCTCTACTACCAAAGAAACACCCGTTTATAAAGGATCAATAACCGTGACGGACCTGCCGGACGTACCCTTTCAAAGGATCTGTTCTCCGACGGAGAACTTCCGGGTGGGACCCGGCTACCGGACAGTTCCAGTGGAAATTATGTCCACGCCCATAGAAAATCCCGAAATACTCGCTTATTTTTGGAAAATAACCATATTAATCGCGAATTAAACCTGCAATACTGCGGCCTTCTGTTGACCGCAAAAACGGGGGAGTCCAACTGGTCATGAGATAATGCCAGACTGGCAGGAATTGCCGCTGGTGCCGAAAAATAACGGCGGTCCTGTACCATCAAAACCGGATCGCTTTTTTTCATGAAAACGCCCCGCATCCGTCTCTTGTGGGAATATAGATGCGAAACAAGGGTATTATGAGTGGGGGAATACACGGTTTTTACCCCTTTTTAACCGGCTTCTTATTCCCCGGCCATCACCCGGTCCTCCCCCGCGACAGCCCGGGTATCCGCCGGAAGCACTGCACCTTTAGCGTGCACCGGGTGAGGATATGGGATCCTGCCGTACCTGGCCGGGCTTACCGGAATTTCCCGTCGCACCTCGTCCATGTTTTCCCCCCTACCTTTATAAC
>DAOQAA010000044.1:0-14052 GCA_035353675.1 Methanoregula sp.
CCCCCGACCACCTGGTTAAAAGCCAGGCGCTCTACCGAACTGAGCTACGAACCCTCTGTAAATGAATGTACAGCATTATAACAATGCGAAAAAACTATTTAAACATTATTGCACCGGGTCATTCACCGGATACGGGATCTGCGGGTTTTGAGATCAGATTGTTTATCTCCCGGAGTCGCTGTTCAGCCTTTGAAATTTTATCCTCGAGCTTCCGGATTTCATCCCTGTCGTCAGCGGATATTTCACGACCGGGAATATCCATGCCGAATGATGATTTCAACACCACCAGCAGGTTTTTGTCAACTTCGATATTCTTTCGGAGCGCGCAATACTCATCAATTATTGCCGAAGAAAGCCCCCTGCCCTGTGCCGCAGTCGTCACATCCCGGATATCATTCCTCCGGGAAAATATCCGCTGAATCGAATCCAGCAGCTGCGTGGGGTTGACCGGTTTTGAGACAAAATCATCGATTTTTACAGAGTGTTCCTGTGCTTCTGCGGGCGTAAGCTTCTTTGCCGAAAACATCAGCACTGGGATGTCTTTTGTTTCCGGTTTTTCCCTGATTTTTTCAAGTGTTTCCCACCCGTCCAGCGGCTCCATCATGAGATCAAGGAGAATAAGATCGGGTATTTCAGCGTTGAGTGCATCAAGACATTCATACCCGCCATGAACAGGAACCGGTGTATAGCCTTTACGGGTAAGAATCGCTGCGAGTCCATCTACAATAAACGGACTATCGTCAACGATCATAATCTTCTCATTCATGAGAATCCTCCCTTTTATTCGGGCAGATCGGCAGATTGCCAGCGAATCCGGATTATTGCGCAGATCTCCGGATTGTTCAACTATTCATCGCGGAACTATTTCAAATATTTATAAAAAATTCCTCCCGGATGCCTTCCCTTAGGGAAGTTTCCCGGCTAGAGAGGTTTTGATTTCCTGGAAGCGGGTTTCCTGGAACTGGAGGTTTGTAACCATATTCTTTAACGCCCGGCTGATATCCTCGCTGACCGGGGCTTTTGAATCATTGAAATTATATGTGGTTTCAAGGATCTTTATCAGGCGTTTGTTAACGTCAATGCTCTTTGAGAGATGTGCATACTCATCGATCAGGGCGGGATCAAGCCCGGACTGCCGTGCCCGATCCATATCAGTTTTTATCGTCTGCCTTCTGTTAAGCACACGCTCGATCGCATCGTAAAGCTCGCGGTGGGTAATGGGCTTGAGCACATAATCCTCAATAAAAATACCATATTCCTGCGCCTCATTTGGTGTCAGCTGCTTTGCCGTGAGCATCAGGACCGGGATATCTTTTGTATCCGGGTTTTCCTTGATCCTTTCAAGCGTCTCCCACCCGTCAACCGGCTCCATCATGATATCAAGGAGGATTAGATCAGGTGTAACCGTTTTGAGGATCTCCAGGCATTCCTCTCCACCATATGCAGCCACCGTACGGTAACCACCCCGTTCAAGCATTGTGACAAATACATCGACAATAAACGGACTGTCGTCGACTACAAGAATTGTATACATTTACATCACTCGTCCTATCTCTGCAGCAACTGCACTTATCCGGGAACAAACCTCTTCCTTGTTTACAGTACCTTTGATAACCGCAGCTATGAGAAAATGATCTCCGGCCCCCATGACCACAATAGATGAATCCTTTCCCCGCACCGAGACCTCATACAGGGATTTCAGGTTAATAAGCGTGCCTGCCGATTCCGCCGATGCAAGAAGAGTCGCGGTAAGGGCGCCGAACCAGGGTTCGTTGATTTCACGTTCAAAATATTTTCCGGCAATTATTCCATCCCGGGAAACAAGGGCGCAAGCTGTCACTCCATCAATTGTCCGGATTTTTTCAATAAATGCTGCAATTTTATCTTTTAACATAGAGTCACAGCTCCCCTTGTTACACTATTCGCTCTATTTCTTAATAACAGATAACACCATATATACATATCCTTTTTATTTCAGGCTCTATTTGCCAGTTATACAAAAAGTAAGCAAATCATAGTCTTCCTGCGGATTCCAGAATAATATTTCAGACGGAAATATAACCTGACAATTATTGCTGATTGGCAGGAGAATCCCCTTCAAATCATTTTGTTTCGGTTACCATTTTATGCGAACAACAAGGGGCAGGTAACACTCCCGTAAAAAATAGCAAAGGGGGTAACCCCCCTCCCTAAAAAAATCCGGGACCCTCCTATCCCCTATTTACCTTTCCAGAGAAAAGTTAGTGACCCTTCCACTCCCAACAAAATGAGAAGATCCCCCTCAAATACCAGTCCCAAAATCTGTGATTCGCGTGGAGTCTTTCGTCCTGAACCTGGTGCCACCCCAAACCAACCGTTCATGTGGAGGGGGATCACCTTTTTTGTCTGCGGGTGGGGGTGACCCTTAGGGCAATGTGGATCAAGGGTGCCCCCCAACCCTCTCTTTGCTTTTCTAAAGCAAAGCATGACACCCCCTCCACCCTCAGTATTGGGTGGGGGTGACCCTTTGTGAGAACGGGTTTTAACAGAAACATGCTTTGTTGAAACAGACATGAACTTACCCGGTCAATATTGGGTGCTAAAGGAGCACTCCTGCGAGCCACGTTGGGATTTTTTCAGGGTGAAAATTTAATATAACCATCAGAATATGTTTTGTTTTTCCCGTTTTCTGAACAACAAGATAGATATGGGAAATGAACAAACAATATGAGAACGGGGCCATAGGGTAGCCTGGGCATCCTAGGAGACTGGGGGTCTTCTGACTCGCGTTCAAATCGCGATGGCCCCATTTTGTTGTTTTTGCGGAGTCTGACTGTGAAGATTACCGACACGTGTTTGGACTGCCTGATCTCACGGGTACAACTTGAATGCGAACTTGTCAAAGCCGATTCAAAGAAGACACAGCAAACAGTTGCTTGCTGCCGCAACGTTCTTTTATCCATTAAAGACGACCCGTTATCCCATCCCCAGATCGCAAGCCGGGTCCATCGCTGTGCATATGAAATCCTGAAAAATCCCGACCCGTTTTGTAATCTTAAAGATCAGGGTAATGCGGAATCTGTGGAAGTCTGTAAAGAGATCAGGCCAACTCTTGTTACATTCAGGGATTACGTGCTTGCCGCAGTTATCGGCAATACTTTTGATTATGGCGTTAAGGGACATACCGTCACCAATAATTTTTCCGCATTTTTCCGGGAGGAATTTAAAAAAGGACTTGTGGTTGACGATACCGATCGTATCCTCTCACGGGCATCACGCGTTGTATATTTAAGCGATAACTGCGGAGAGATCGTTTTTGACCGGCTCCTGATACAGTACCTGAAGTCCCGGGGAGCTCACGTTACGCTCGCAGTCAAATCCCGGCCAATGCTCAACGATGCTACTTTAGAAGATGCAAAAATGCTTGGACTGGACCGGATTGTCGACTGCCTCACTACAAACTCCGACAGCGCCGAGATCGGGCTTTGCCCAAAAGAAGCACCGCCAGCCCTTTCAGACGCCATCTCCCGCTGCACCCTGATAATCGCAAAAGGCATGGCAAACTTCGAATCCCTTTTCGAACGAAACGATCTCCCTCCGGTAGCATACCTGATGGCGGCAAAATGCCAGCCGGTTGCAGATATCGCGGGAGTACCGGCGGGTTCCAAGATCGCCCTGCTTAAAGAATAATTATTGAGGGGCTATTTCGATAAGAAAGGAAATTCCTCCATAGAATTTTATCTCCTTGTACCTATCATTAAGCATGGTACTTTTAGAAGGGATTGCTCTTGGATGGATTCTCATCGTTCTTGGTGCTATCCTGCTTCTCGTAGAAGTGCATAGTCCGGGTTTTTTTGCAACAGTACCGGCAACGGTACTTATTATCCTTGGTATACTGCTCCTTCTTGGCGTTGACATTTTCAATTCCGGATGGGGTGTTGTAATTGGTGTTGTGGTTGCAATCTGCGCCGCCGGAGTTACGGTCTGGATGTACAGCAGGATCACACCGGATGGCAGTCCGACAACTATCAGCAGGGACTCGCTTATCGGAAAAGAGGGAGTTGTCACTGCTGACGTGGATGCAACAACCCTTAAAGGAAAGGTCCGGATCGGCTCAACTGACTGGAGTGCCCACTCAACCGGCCCGGTCATTCCTGCCGGCAAATCTGTCAGGGTTGTTGATTCGGAAGGAGTTCATATCGTAGTAGAGGAGGTAGACTGATCCATGGCATTTATTGAAACGTTAATTACCATTTTTCTCATCCTTGTCGTCGTCGTCATCTTTGCAAAAGGTGTCGTAATTGTCCAGCCGTACGAGCAGGGTCTCCAGATCCGGCTCGGGAAATATATCGGACGCATGAACCCCGGTTTCCGCTGGATTGTCCCGTTTATCAGCAATGTAACCAAGCTGGACCTGCGGACACAGGTCATGGATGTCCCGAGCCAGGAAGTCATAACAAAGGATAACTCCCCGACAAATGTCGATGCGATTGTCTATGTAAGAGTAATCGACCCCGAGAAGGCATATTTTGAGGTCTCGAATTACCGGATGGCAACTGTTGCACTCGCGCAGACCAGCCTCCGTGGCATCATCGGGGATATGGAACTCGATGAAGTCCTCTACAACCGGGACGTCATCAATACGAAACTCCGGGACATCCTCGACCGCGAGACCGACCAGTGGGGTGTCAAGGTCGAACGGGTAGAGATAAAAGAGGTCGATCCGGTCGAGGCTGTCAAGAGTGCGATGACCGAGCAGACAGCAGCTGAACGTGCCCGCCGTGCCGCAATCTTAAGGGCTGACGGTGAGAAGCGTTCCGCAATCCTGAAGGCAGAGGGACTTCGGCAGAGTATGATCCTTGAAGCGGAAGGGGAGCGCCAGAGTAAAGTTCTCCGTGCTGAAGGGGAACGACTGTCCCGGATCCTTCAGGCCCAAGGTGAGGCGCAGGGACTGCGTATCCTGTCCGTTGGTGCGGCCCCACTTGACAAGCGCGCAATCACTGTCCTTTCACTCGATGCGTTAAAAACGATGGCAAACGGGCAGGCTACAAAGATCATCTTCCCCTTCGAAGTCTCCCAGCTTATCCGGCAGGGAGCAAAATTCCTTGGTGCCGAAGAAGAAACCGCCGCGGAAATTGCCGGAAAACCGGTCATGGACGACAGCATCCTTGGAGCCATACCCAAACAGGATGAAGTCGATGCGATTCTTAAGGAGATTCAGGATGCCGTGCCTAAAGTGACCGAGGATGAACTTAAGGACACGAGTAAGCGCCGGTTGCCGGTGGAAAAAACGGGTAGCACTGACCAGATCCCACCAACACAAGAGTAATCCAATAAAATCTGATTCTTTTTACCCATCCTTTGGTAGAATCTGCGGTCATACGACCAAAAATCTCGAGGGTAAATTTAGAGGGCGGGAGAACTTCGCCACACCCTTCATCTTTTTTGAGAATGGGGTATACTGGGTGGCAGGACAGGGTCGGCACCGGTAATATCCCTTATAAATGCAACAAATACGGCAACAAAATAATCGATATCAGCGCCACGATCATCACATAACTGACAATCCCGACCACATATCCGGAATATTTTATGAGCCCGCGCCGGTCAAGCAGCCTGTCAACCCCTTCCTTGAAGATATACCCGCCATCGAGCGGCACCATTGGGATTGCATTGAAGATCCCCACGTTAATGTTGATCCATGCACACCAGAAGAGAAGGTGAATTACTTCCCAGAACCCGGCAAAAGGCGTCTGGTAATAGGATTCATCCGGTGTATCGAACGCGAGAATACGCAGGTACTGTGCCCCGTCACCACTCGCAAAAGGAACGATTAAAAATTGAACAAACCCGATGGGTGAGAGCATCGTCCCGACCGCATTTTTTACGGCAGTACTATCATAATACTGGACGCCCATGAACCCGCTTGTCTGGTTGCTGTATTCGGCCGGCCATGAGGCAAGCGTGAGACTGTAATCATTATTCGTTCCGTCTTTTGCGGTTGTCAGGGTAACCGTGTCCCCCGGCTTTGTTGTATTCAGGATCGCGGAAATATCAGCCCGACTTTCAACCGGCATGCCGTTGACCGCAGTTACAACAGACCCCTGAGGCACCCCCGCATTATCCGCAGGATATCCTTTGTAAATCCCGTGGACAACCGGCTGGCTCACCGGCACCACCATGCCAAACATCAGGATCAGCAGCACAAAACAGGAGAACCCGACAACAAGGTTGTTCGTGATCCCGGCACCAAACATCCGGGCCTTTGACATCCCTTTCTTCTGTTCAAGCTCCGCATCGTCCGGCTCGACAAAAAACCCGATGGGAATTATTGCAAGGAGCACGCCCATGCCCTTGACCTTAATGTCCTCAACCCGGCAGAGGATTGCATGCCCGAATTCATGGATAACAATCGTGATAATAAATGCAAGCCAGACAGCGAGCGTTGACGGCACATAATCGTTGATCCCGGGCAGGAGGAGAATATTCTGTGGCTCGTAGATACCGACCGGTTCAGGCTTGAGCATCAGAGTATACCGGACCGACAAAAAGAGCATCACGGTGATGAAAGCCGAGACAAGGATAACGGCAATGACTCCTATTGTCCCATAGATCCTGAAAAATGTACGCAGCGCAGTAAATTTATCGAAAAATTTGACCCGGTCGGTCTTGATTGCCATGATCGGGCCATAGAAAATGACATGGTCCGCCCAGAGTTTCCGGGAATGGATATAGTACGCAGCGACTGCATAAATCGCCACAAGGAGAACGAGGAGGAGGATCCAGTCCATCTCTAGATATTGGTCTTATGAACCAGATAAAAGAATGGTGGCTAGAAAAATGCTGAAAGGCTGCTCTGCGATTTTTCTGCAATTATTGCGCTCACGGTTTTCCAGCTCCTTCGGGCAATTGGCGGCGGGACCCGGTGGGTATCAATATATGCAGAAAGGAACGCGATAGTAACAGGATCCGACGGATACCCGCTGCCGATCTCACCGTATTTTTTTGCGAGCCGTGCAATTTCCCGGTCACGCGTGACTTTTGCGATGATACTTGCCGCAGAAACAATCGGATAGGTATCATCCGCATGGTGTTCCGATACAATTTCGCAGGGGATACCAAGATAGCCCTTTACCGTTTCCGCGTACCGAAACTCATTCACATCGCAGGCATCCACATAAGCCGTATCCGGGGCTAACTTCCGGATCACCTGCGCATGTGCCCGGGCAACACAGGTGTTCATGGTCATCTCGCGCCGGATAGCGTCAATTTCCTCCGCCGGGATTACGACCGTCGCAACTTTACACCGTTTTTTTATGAGGGGAAAGAGACGTTCCCGTTCAGCGGGTGAAAGTTGCTTTGAATCCTTCATACCGAGATCAATAAAGACGTCAGCGGATCGTGCCCCCACCGCAGCGACTACCATCGGCCCCAGCACGGATCCTTTTCCGGCTTCGTCGACCCCGCAGATCACGAGAATAGGTTTATGCGCAAATTATTTCAATGGCGATGATGGTAACCGGTAGTCATGTATATTATCATCGTGGGGCTCGGCGGCATCGGACGCAGCCTTGTTAAGCAGGCGGTCGAACACGGCAACAACGTTGTGGTCATCGACCATGAAGAATCCAGGTGCAGCGAGATCCTGGAGCACTACGATATTCTTGCGATTACCGGCAACGCCACCGACAAGTCTACGCTTGAAGAAGCAGGCATCGACCGGACCGATGCATTTGTCGCAACGACAAGCGATGATGCCGTCAACCTCATGACCTGCTGGCTTGCAAAACGCTTCCACGTTCCAAACGTGGTCTCCATAGTAAACCAGTCGGCCCACTCGGATTTCTTTAAGGAAGTGGGTGTACGGATCAGTGAAAACCCGGACGATCTCGTTGCATCGCGCCTGTATTACTGGACCGAGAACCCCCAGCTCCAGCAGCTTGCATCGATCCCCGGCGGCAGCATCTTTGAGATTGTGGCAGAGGAAAATGCACCGATTGTCGGCCACGAGATCAGGGAACTAAAAGTAAAAGACTTTGTTTTTATCGCGATCAGGAGAACCGGCGGCACGCTTATCATCCCGAGCGGGAATGTGCGGATCCAGCCGGGCGATATTTTCACGGTCTTCACAAAAAAGGAAGCAGAGGACGACTGCCTCCGGCTCTTAAACAAACAGTTAAAAAAATCAGCGTAACTGGGCGGCAAGCGCCCCGAGTTCCACGAGAAGTTTCGGATTGGCCCTCAATAACTCTTTTACAAGAGAGAGTGTTGTAAACTCTTTTAAATCAATCTTTGAAACAGAGTGGATAATCGTATTGAGTTTCTCGTCGGACTGTTTGATCAGGTATTCCTTTATCAGGTAATTGCGCTCGATAGCCTTGCCCATCTTTGAGGCACGCCATGTCTTGTCATAGACCATGAGCGCTTTTTTGGAGACATCTCCCTTTGCGATGCAGTCGGCCGCGACTTCAGCGGCAAGTTTACCGGTATACATTGCATTGTAAATGCCGCCACCTGTAAGCGGATCGACAACCCGGGCCGCGTCACCGGCAAGTATCAGGCCGTCTGCAACAGTGCAGTCTAGCGGGCGGCAGACCGAGACCCCGCCGACAATGCATTCGATGGTCTTTCCGTGGGGGAACTTCTGTTTCACGAACCTGTCAAGGTAATCCTTTGCCCGGTGGCCTTTGCCGCTCTTTTTCCCGGAAATACCGATACCGACATTTGCAGCTCTCTTGCCTTTCGGGAACACCCAGAGATACCCTTCAGGGGCGACTTCATTGCCAAGGTAGAAAACCGTCGCGCCGGGATCGATGTCGATGTCGGTCATGACATACTGGACCGAACTCATGATCTCGCGGACAGGAACGGTTGTATCAATACCGCACCACTTGCCAAACTTTGACTCGACGCCATCGGCTGCAATCACGACTTCTGCATTGACTTTGGAGACATTGCCGCAGTATTCAAGCTGCGCTCCTTTTACCCGGCCGTCACTCATGATCGGCGCTGCGGCCCTGGTCTTTACAAAGATATCGGCCCCGGCTTCTGATGCCTGCCAGACCAGCGCACGGTCAAACACCTTGCGGTCGAGGATATACCCGACCTTTGATCCGGCCAGGGATGAAGCCAGTGACATCTCAAACCCGTCAGGAGCAACAATCGTGGCACCGGACATATCGGCAGAGATCCAGCGCGGATCCGGCTGGATAAATTCAGCAAGTCCTTCTTTGCCGATCCCTTCCGCACAACGGACCGGAGCGCCAATAGCAGGCCGCTTTTCAACAAGGCAGGTGGAAAGTCCTTTTTCCGCTGCTGTCTTTGCGGCAAGGGCTCCTGCCGGGCCACCGCCGATAATCATAACATCGTACTTACTTTTCATGCACGACCTCCAGTGCACCAAGCGGGCAGACCTTGGCGCAGATACCGCAGCCCGTACAGTTCTCTTCAACAGATAGGTATGCGTCGATCAGTTCAAGCGCGCCTTCAGGGCAGACTGACACACAGCATCCACAATACCCGCAGATATCCCTGTGTACTTTGAGCATTCAAGGGGATATGTTGGAGGCCCGTTTCATTAATCTTTACGTCCATGTTGCGGCCGGGCATGATGGATTTTACCAAAAAATTTTATTTCCTGGTACGAAAAACGCGGTCCGGTACAGGGTTTGCCATTTCCATTCCCATCCTGGCCAAAAAGTCCAGGTGCAGGGCTTCAAGAATCGCAGGATCCCCAAAAAGACATAGTCTGACAAAAATGGGCGTTTTATGAACCGGTGTAACTATCCGGATTCCATTCAGGTAAAAATTATACAAGGGAAAATGTCCCGTATTTCCCACCGCCGCCCGGATGAAGGACTACCCGGTTCTCACGTAACGCGGACACGGCATCAGCTACTTTTGGGTGAATCTTCTGGATATCTGATACCGGCACATCGAGAAGTACCTTAATCTCGTTCCCGAAAGCGGTGATGAATTCATTGTAAACCGCGCGGCATTTTTTTGTATTTGGGGATGATGCACTTTCTACAGTCTGGATGATCTGGCCAAGCGGGACAATATGGATATATGGCGGACGCTTGACCGGAACGCCGGTGGAAAGTTCCCGGGCGCGGTCGTAGACGCCTTTCTTTATCTGGCCGCCATCGGACGGGCAGCGCCATTTATACTCCTCTGCATCCTCCCGCGAATATCTGTTAAAACAACGGACGCACGCCGTGCGGTTGTATTTCCCTTCTTCAGGGAAAAATCCGGCATTTGATTCAATAGCTCCGGACCTGATACTGCCAAGCACATTTTTTACGGATAGATCCCCGGAAATCCGGATCCGGTTAAACTCCCGGCCGATTTTTTCCGGTTGCGGGCTGTGGGCATCGGAATTTGAGAGGAAGGGTATGCCGGCAAAATCCGGAATACCTGCACCATAGGAACTGTCTGCCGAAAGACCGAGTTCTGCGAAATCGATCTTTTCACTGCCATAGCATCCGGCAACAGAATCATGGTATGCAAAAAGAGCGGTCCATGGCGTGAATGCATGAGCAGGGCCGATGAAAGCGCCTGCTTCATGGACGCACTTTGCAATCTTTTCCCCGGAAAGGTTTACATGAGGCCGCCCGTTCGTGCTGATGCTTTTACAATAGGGTTTGAAGACCTCACGGATCTGGTCAAACTGCCCGAAATCTGCGGCAAGGATCAAGTGGTGGACCCGGTGCTCATCTTCAACTTCTCCTGTCGGGACAACACAAATGCCGGCATCGTTTGACTGGAACGGTTCCCATTCTTTCTGCCAGGCCGGATGCAGGGCATCACCGGTGCCAAGGACATGAAGTCCTTTTGTTACACAGACGGATAGCAGGTTTTCGGGATGCATCGCACCCGATACCGCCATGGAATACGGGGAATGGATATGCAAATCCGCGTTTACAAGCATTGTTACATTTCTTTTTGCACCTTACAGGATATAAGGTGATGAGACCGTCGGGAATTTCGGGCGAAAAAACCAGGATCCTTTCATTATCTTTAAAGGAAGACATCACGTTTTCGGGGGACCGGTGTGTCTTTATTCAGCAGACTGATATCCCGGGCCCGGTCCAAATAAAATTTCGACTCTTCAGTCATTCCCAGTCCCTTTAAACAGACGCCGATTTGGTGCCATGAGTCCATGTTGTTTGGCAGGATATTGATCACCATCCTGAATGTCTCTATGGCGGATTCAAGGTACGTCTTGTTCATCTGCATGACACCCATCTGTTCGAGCGTTTCACCAAGATCATAAAGGATCTCGACATTGCCCGGGTCAAGTTCTGCTGCCCGGACAAACGATTTTAACGCCTCGTCATAATCGCCAAGCGTCCGGTAACATATCCCCCGGTCATTCCAGACATATGCGAGATTTTTGTCAATATCCAGTGCCCGGTCAAATGCCCGTATTGCCTCGCGGTAATTACCTTTAGTGATATAAAGCCGGACACCTTCCCGGTACTGGACGCCGGCCCGGCCAAGGATCCAGTCAATTATCCCGCCGGAAGCGGAACCCTCTTTTTCAGATGTCCCCTTTGCAGAGGGAGCGGCTGTGGCAGGTTCCTCTTCGTCAACCTGAACATCCCGAAACGTTGTCGTGACATCCCGGATAACACATACCGCTGCAATAAACCTGCCCCGGTTATCAAAGACCGGCATTGCCTTCATCCAGAGCGTCCATTCGTTCCCGTCAGCCTTCTCTGCCCGTGTTACTGCTACCACCGGGCCGTTTTTCTCCCGGGATACAATCATGTAACGGGAATTTTTTATAGCGTCATCCGGTGAAAACACCAGGTCAATGAGCATCTTCTGGCGCTTACCAAAAAAAATCCGGGAGTATACAAAATCTCCTTTATCAATTACAACCTGTGATGGTTCTCCGGTAAGTTGCTCTATTGCCGCATTCCAGGCAATCACGTTTCCTTTCGGGTCAATAGCAAATCCGGCATCAAGAGAGAAATTGACAAGGTCAGAAACAATCTTGCAGGACAGGCTTTTCGCTTTTCCGGTAAAACGCTGGTCAACAGCCAGCCGGATCATCCGGTCCAGTTCAACAAACGGCCGGTCCGTACCTTCCCCTTTTTTTAAGAAGAATGTGGCACCGCAGTTCAGCGCTGCAATTGCCGCCTGCTCCCTTCCCACGCCGGTAAAGATTATGACGGGTGTTATATCGCCCCTGCTACGGATAATTTTTAAAAAATCTATACCGTTAATCTCCGGGAGATCATAGTCAAGGACAATTGCATCGAAATGGTCATTTTGAAGGATTTTCAGGGCTTCCATGGAAGAACTGACGGGTTTTACCGTGATATCATCGGATCTCTCCAGCATCAGTCTTGTCACATCAAGAACTGCCGCATCATCGTCAATGACTAATACGGAAAGCATACTGGTTCACCCGACTTTCTATAATTCAATAATGTATATTCAGGACGACAGGGACTTAAAACAAACGGATATCCGGTTATGAACAGGAACGTGAACACCAATACACGCCGGCAATCCATCCGGATGCTGTTTTTTTCAAACGATTCGCAAGCGAAAGCAACGGCTATTTCAAAAAAGAAGTCCGTTAAGCAAAACTGCACTCTAAAAAGCAGGAAGTTAACCGATATAACTCAGTTCTTCGTCATGCTGCATCTTCTCGCTTTCAAGAAGACCCTGCACGACTTTCTCCATTTCGGCTGCACGGTCATTTAGCTGGGTAGGATCGACCGGCACCGCAATAATTTTTGAGACCATCGAAAGAACACTTGCCGCGCTCATGGGATCGACAATATACCCGCTTGTCTCACCCATAAGGCAGACTGCATCAATGCCTCGCAGCCTGCCCATTCCAAGAAGAAGACCTGCGGCACCTATGATCCCCCCGCCCGGTTCATCGCGTTCAAAGATCACGCCCGCTGCAGCAATCTCTGCTTTCAATTCCTCGCGGTTGGTTGCGCCAAAAACCCTTGGGGTGTTGACCAGATGACCGACACCAAACCCGCCAAGCGTATAAATCCGGGTGATCCCGAGTTCGGCAGCAATATCGAGATACGCATCGGTCATGAGGTAATGTCCTTCGTTTGATGTGCTCTGGAAATCGCCAACAAGGAAGACAAGGTGCCGGTCCTCTGCCTTATACAGGTAGACCTCGTTTCGCGGCAACCGGACAATGCCGGTTTCCTCAATGATGACCTGAGGAGGCAGGTAAATTGAATGGATCTCCGCTATCTTTTCTGCGCCGAGCATATGGATCATATATTCAGCGACGAGTTTTCCCACCTGGCCGATCCCAGGTAAACCGCCGATAAGGATTGGGTTTACCAGTTTCCTGTCCGTGAACGAATCGAGATAGTGGATATTGATGTCATCAATCATGCACCGGCCTCCTGTTTTACCATCCTGCGGTATTTACCGAACCGGTCCTGAACTGAAAAACGCGCCGGATGAGCGACTGATGTCGGTCCACCGCATACCGGGCATATAAGAGAAAGAGTATAGGTATTGTCTGTACTGCAACGACGGATTTTCCCGCTCATTGGCTTTTCCCGGACTTGGGTTTTTTCACGAGCTTGCCTTCGCCACCGGCCTTTTCAACAACGGCAATTGCGGCATTTGAAGCTTTTTCAAGCGCTTTTTCCGCTTTTTTGTAATCGGCTGCGGTTACTTTAATCCGGTAAGCCGGAGCGCCAAGGTACAGCAATTCAATTTCCGCCCCGGCAGTTTTTGAATCGTTTGCCTTCTTTAAGGCATTGCGAATGACTGCAACACCATCCGGCTGTGCAGACATCAGAATAAGTTGGCCGGTCACCTCAACTTTCGGGATCTTTACATTCTCGTGGGCGATATGCACCAGCGCTTCGCTTGCTTTTTTCGAGAGCCCCAGTTTTTTCACTGTTGCGTCACTGTCAATGACAACATCCTCAAAGACAGCATACAGCTCCCCGTACTTGTCGATAATTGCTTCTTCAATTGTTTCTGGAGGTTCTCCGGATTTTTCTGCAACAAAACCTATCCACTTGCGAGCCTTGGACTCGTTTTTCCACTCGCGGATCTTCTCGCGGCGCT
>DAOQAA010000045.1:0-13973 GCA_035353675.1 Methanoregula sp.
TGGCAAAAATTATTGGAAGGGATTCAGCAGGCACTCCTGTTGGTTAAATGATTTTGGGGTATAGAAACCTCTTTCATTTCACGCTACATTTTTCAAGCCATAATTTGTCCCTTGGGAGAAACGTATCGCACGTACGATGGTTATCGTATTATCGTAATTATAATACAACCAACGGCCATATGAGGCCGGTTTGCATGAAAAATCTACAAAAATAGTGCTTTTATGCGAGGGATGGGAGTCGAACCCATGAATCCCTGCGGAACTGGATCTTAAGTCCAGCCGAGTTGGCCACTTTCGTACCCTCGCGCCCTATAGTATTTCGTGTTTATGATAAAAAGAATCGTGACTTGAGGGTCGGGTACAAACAAAACTCACAGTATCGCATTCCGAATCGGATACGTTTTTTTTATTCAGTTTTCATCATTACCCACGCCCGAACCGGATCCCCTGCAGATCCATTACCACGTCATTGCCACGCATTATATGCATAACTGGAACTATACACTATCCGGCGAGTGCATAACAATGTTTCACTGTACAGGCTGGGTTGAGGTGGACGGGACACGTCTCTCGATGGCGGACGTTGAGAAGATTGCACAGGCAGATCCGGAAAAGATCCGCACTTTTGGCGGCGAGTTTGCACTCTCGTTTGATTCCTGCCACGCACGCGACCATTTCGGTATTATTCCGGGTCCGGGCCCCAAAGGTGCGCTTGTCTGCAACGGACAGGTCCGGTTTTCAATTGAACCTGACCCGGTGCCCTGCACCCTTGAAGAAGCGATTGTAACGGCAGTCCGTCTCAGGAGCGATGAGGGGGTGGTTGCACTCTCGGGGGGTGTGGATTCAAGCCTCGTTGCCGCGCTCGCGCAACGGGAATGCGTGGCAGTCGGCCTTGAAGGGTCTCACGATCTTGCACAGGCCCGGCACGCTGCCACCCTGCTCGGCCTTACCTGCACGGAAGTCGAGATAACAGAGGAAGCGATAAGAGACGCCCTTCCTGCGGTTGTCGCCGCCATCCCGAAAAAAGACCCGGTGAACACCAGCATCGCGCTTACCCAGTACTTTATCGCCCAATGGGCGGGAGCGCATGGGTACCGGCGTATTATCACCGGTCAGGGAGCGGATGAACTCTTTGGAGGTTACGCACGGTACCTGTCGTCCCCCTCGCTTGAGGAGGACCTTGCCCGGGATGTTCTTGGGCTTGAACTGCAGGCACAGCGCGATCAGGCAGTTGCCGCCCTTCACGGCACCTACCTCTCCATGCCCTATCTTGATATACGGGTTGTGCGCGCCAGCCGCGCGATCCCGGCCCATGAGAAGGTTCACGACGGACAGCGGAAGATCCCGCTGCGACAAGCCGCAGAGCGCCATATCCCGCCAGAACTGGCAGGATATGGTAAAAAGGCCATGCAGTACGGGAGCGGGGTCTGGGGAGTATTGAAGAAGCTTGCCCGTAAAAATGGTTATAAAACGTCCGTGCAAGATTACATAGACCACATCGGACGGGTGGAACATGGTCACTGAAAAAGACGTGGAACATATCGGTGAACTTGCCGATATCGGCATCGATACAACGGAACTGGCCACTTTTACCGGCCAGTTTAATGCAATTGTTGAATATTTTGACGTACTTGACCGGGTGCAGGGCGATGGCGCAGTTGCGAGGGACCTCTATAATGTGCTCCGGGATGACGTAGTAGAACCCTCTCTCCCGCAGGAAGAGGCAACACGAAATGCCGGCGCACAGGAAGACGGATTTATCAAGGCACCGCGGGTGATGTAGTGGCAGAACACACGATCAGTTTCAATCCCGACGACCGTTACAACGCATTCTTAAAAGTCTGCGAAAAGCCGTCTTTTGGCGAAGGAAAACTTGCCGGGACAGCGATTGCGGTAAAAGACAATATATCAACGCAGGGGATAGAGACCACCTGCGCCTCGAAAATTCTCAAAGGATACGTCCCGCCCTACGATGCACATGCAGTCGCCCTCATAAAAAATGCCGGTGCGGCGATTGCCGGCAAGACCAACATGGACGAGTTCGGGATGGGATCAACGACAGAGAACTCGGCGTTCGGGCCCACGCTTAATCCCTGTGATGTAAGCCGGGTACCCGGCGGATCTTCCGGTGGAAGCGCAGCGGCAGTGGCCGGAGGAATGGTCCGGATGGCCCTTGGTACCGATACCGGTGGCTCAATCCGGTGCCCTGCCGCGTTCTGCGGGATTGTCGGGCTCAAGCCGACATACGGCCGGGTCTCCCGGTACGGTCTGATCGCGTACGCAAACTCGCTTGAAACCATCGGGCCGATGGCAAAGACCGTCTCCGATGTCTCGCTCCTCATGTCGGTGATCGCCGGCCATGACCGAAAGGATACCACTTCCTATGACAAGCCCTACAACCACACCCCGTCCGCGGATATAAAAGGGTTAAGGATTGGAATTCCCGAAGAATATTTCGGGAAAGGTGTCGACCCGGAGGTTGCAGCATCTGTCCGGCGGGCAATCAGCCGGCTTGAAGAACTTGGCGCTGTAACCGTCCCGTGCAGTACCCCTTCCATGGAATACGCGCTTGCCGCCTACTATGTCATCTGCACAAGCGAGGCCAGTTCCAACCTCGCGCGGTTCGATGGCGTGCGGTACGGCCTTGTTGCGGACAGTAAAAAATCGTGGCACGCGGCATACCAGGAGATCAGGAAGCAGGGTTTCGGCCCTGAAGTCCGGCGCCGGATTATGCTCGGCACGTTTGCCCTGTCATCGGGTTACTATGGTAAATATTATGCAAAGGCGCAGGTAGCCCGCGAGAATGTAAGAAAAGACTTCGCCCGGCTTTTCTATGAGGTTGATGTGCTCTGCGGTCCCACGATGCCGACCATCGCGTTCAAACTGGGCGAGAAAAGCGATCCTCTCTCGATGTATCTCTCAGATATCCTCACGGTGCCGGTCAACCTTGCCGGTATCCCGGCAATATCGGTGCCCTGCGGCAGGGTGCAGGGAATGCCTGTCGGCCTTCAGGTAATGGGCCGGCCTTTTGAAGACGAGCGTGTCATCGATGTTGCATATGCATATGAACAGGCGGTGAAACCATGATCGACGCTGATATCATCGTGGGGCTCGAAGTCCACTGCCAGCTCGATACAAAGAGCAAGCTCTTCTGCGGCTGTTCGACGGACTACCGGAACGACGGTCCAAACACTCACGTCTGCCCGGTCTGCCTTGGTCTCCCCGGCACGATGCCGGCGCTCAACAAGCGGGCAATTGAATACGCAATGAAGGTAGCAAAGGCCTTCAACTGCACGATAACTGCGGAATCCGAGTTCTCGCGGAAGAACTACTTCTATCCTGACCTTGACAAGGCCTACCAGATCACGCAGTACGACAAACCGCTTGCCGATGGCGGGTATGTCGAGATCGAAGGGGACGACGGGAAGGAGCGGAAGATCCAGCTCACAAGGATTCACGTCGAAGAAGACCCGGGCCGGCTCGTGCACATGGGTAACGCCGAACGCGGCAGGTACTCACTTGTGGACTACAACCGTGCCGGTATCCCGCTTATCGAGATCGTTTCCGAACCGGAGATGCGGTCGCCAAAAGAGGCGCGCAAATTCTTAAACAAGCTCCGGGCCACGCTTGAATACCTCGGTGTCTTTGACTCTGAAAAAGAAGGTTCTCTCCGTGTTGATGCTAACATATCGCTCCGGGGCAGCGAGCGCGTCGAGATCAAGAACATCACGTCGTATAAAGGCGTCGAGAAGGCGCTGACCTTTGAAGTGACCCGGCAGAAGAACCTGATCCGGCGCGGCCTTAAGGTCGAACGGGAGACCCGGCACTTCCTTGAAGCCCGTGGGATTACCCAGTCAGCCCGGTCAAAGGAACTGGAGAACGATTACCGGTACTTCCCGGAACCGGACCTTCGCCCGCTCCGTGTCCAGTCATGGATAAAAGACATCAGTCTCCCCGAGCTTCCCGATGCACGGCGCGAACGGTTCGTGCAGCAGTACGGGTGTTCCCTGAACCATGCCCGCACGCTTACCGGCGAACTGAAAATGGCAAACTTCCTTGAGGCTGTTGTCGCAGGAGAAAACGGCGGTCTCTGTGACCTTGCCGCGACATGGATTGCCGATACCCTTGCCGGGGAGCTCAACTACCGGAGCATGAACATCGATGCACTCAGTCCAAAGAATTTTGCCGGCCTGCTCCATCTCTTAAAAGCCGGGACCATAACCGACAAGAGTGCCGTCGAAGTTCTCCGGGTCATGCTCGATGAGCGGATGAAGGGTGAACCGGTCGAAACCCCGGATGCGGTTGTCGCCCGCTTAAACCTTGCAAAGACAACCGGGGACGACAGTGCTCTTCTTGCTGCCGTGAATGCAGTCATTGCCGAGAACACAAAGGCAGTCGAAGACTACCGGGCCGGAAAGAACGGGGCATTAAATTTCCTTGTCGGCCAGACCATGAAAAAGACCCGGGGCCGGGCCGATCCGGGAGAACTCAACCGGATGATGGTCGAAGCGCTTAAAAAAGCGGAGCAGTGACCCGAAGTGCACCTGATCGTTGCGGAAAAAAATATCTCGGCTCACAGGATCGCCCAGATCCTTGCCGGTAATCAGAAAGTTGCCGAGAAAAAAGATGCCGGTGTGTCCACGTACAGTTTCGGTGACACGACAACGACAGGGCTGCGAGGCCATGTTGTTGAGGTCGATTTTGTGCCCGGCTACGAGAACTGGCGCAGCGAAACGTATACTCCCCGAAGCCTGATCGATGCAAAGACCATCAAGGTGCCAACCGAGAAAAGGATTGTGGCACTCCTCCAGAAACTGGCACGTAATGCGGAACGCGTCACTATTGCCACCGATTTTGATACCGAAGGGGAACTGATCGGGAAAGAGGCGTACGAACTCGTTCGGGCCGTCAACAAGAACGTAAAGATTGACCGGGCCCGGTTCTCCGCGATAACCCCGCTGGAAATAAGAACTGCATTTGCGAATACGACAGATCTTGACTTTGCACTCGCATCTGCGGGGGAAGCCCGGCAGGCCATAGACCTGATGTGGGGCGCATCGCTGACCCGGTTCATCTCGCTCGCCGCAAAACGGGGCGGGAACAACATCCTGTCAGTCGGCCGGGTGCAGAGCCCGACGCTCTCCATGATTGTCGACCGGGAAAAAGAGATCGAGAAATTTGTCCCGGAAAAATACTGGCAGCTTGGTCTTTTGACTGAAAAAGCCGGGGAACAGATCGAAGCCCGGCACACAAACGGAAGGTTCAAGGACCAGAAAGCCGCGGAACTTGCCCGTGACCGGACAAAAGAGCCGCTTGTCGTGACCGAGATAAAAGAAGGCACCAAGCAGGACCGGTCGCCTTCGCCGTTTGATACGACAACCTATATCGTTGCCGCCGCCCGGCTTGGTTTTTCCGCCGCAAACGCGATGCGGATTGCCGAAGAACTCTACATGAACGGGTACATCTCATACCCGAGGACTGACAACACAGTCTACCCGGCATCGCTTGATTTAAACGGCGTCCTTGCGACAATCCGGAATTCACCGTTTAAAAAAGATGTCGAATGGACCCTTGCCCACCGGCGCCCGGAGCCGACCCGGGGCAAGAAGTCATCCACCGACCACCCGCCAATCCACCCGACCGGCGTTGCCACAAAGGAGGGGATCGGTGAAGAAGCATTCCGGATCTATGAGCTCGTCCTCCGCAGGTTCCTTGCGACCCTTGCCCCCGATGCGCTCTGGAAGACCTTAAAGGTCAACTTTAACGCCGGTGGCGAATCCTATACAACGACCGGGGGCCGGCTGCTCGAACCCGGATGGCACGCGGTCTACCCGTTCTCCGAGGCAAAGGAAACGATCCTCCCGGAGTTTACAGCCGGGGAAAAACTGCCGATCCGTAAAGTCAGTCTCGATGAAAAAGAGACCATGCCCCCGGCACGGTACACGCAGAGCAAGCTCATCCAGAGGATGGAAGAACTCGGTCTTGGGACAAAGAGTACCCGGCATGAAGTCATCGCAAAACTGGTGTCCCGCAAGTACGTGGAAGGCAACCCCCTGCGCCCGACCCTTGTCGGCCGTGTCGTGACTGAAGCGCTCGAGCACAACGCCGATACGATCACAAAACCTGACATGACCCAGACGATTGAATCGCACATGCAGCAGATAAAAGAGAGCAAGCGCACCCGTGACGATGTCATAAAAGAATCACGCAGCATGCTGCATGCGGCATTCGACCAGCTTGAGGCAAATGAGGAGGTGATCGGGGATGACATACGGAACCGTACCGCAGAGGAACTTAATCTGGGTAAATGCCCGGTCTGTGGCAAAACCCTTTCAATCAAACATATGCGGGGCTCGACACAGTTTATCGGCTGTTCCGGATACCCGGACTGCACGTTTAATATCGGCCTTCCGGTCACACAATGGGGCTGGGCAGTACGCACCGATGATATCTGCGAAAAGCACAACCTCCATTTCGTGCGGCTTGTACGAAAAGGCGCCCGGCCATGGGATATCGGGTGCCCCCTCTGCCACCACATCAGTTCCAACGCAGAATCGCTGACCGAGATACCTTCCATGAACGAGGCGCTTCTCGAAAAAGCCCGGTCCCGTCATATCTACACGGTCGCCGAGATCGCGAGAAGCGAACCCGAAGCGCTTGCAAAGGCCCTTGGACTTGCCCCGGATGCAGCACAGAAACTCAAAAACGAAGCAGACTTGGTTCTTGAAAAGCTGCGCCGGCGTTCCGAGTGCCGCAAGTTCATGCGGAATCACCTTATCCCGCGAAAAGGCCGCAGTTATTCAAAGATTATGACCTCTTTAAAGGAAGCCGGGGTCTCTGATCTGTCAGACCTTGCAAAGTCAGATCCAAAAACCCTCCAGAAGGCTGGTATCGGGGAGAACGAGGCGCATGATCTTCTGGTCCAGGCACGGATTACCCACAACAGCCAGGTCTTAAAAGAGACCGGCATCCCGGCTGTAAGCCTGAAAAAATACGTTGAGGCCGGTATTGGCAGCCCTGACGAATTCCTTACAGCAACCCCGGAAAATTTAAGCAAAATGACCGGGATGGGACTTGCAACAGTGAACCGTCATGTGGCGCTTGTCTGTGAATATCTCAACAAGCCCGTCCATGTAAAAATCCCCCGGGCCAGGATCCTGAAAGGGAGAAAAGAACTCCTTTCAATCAAAGGTCTTTCCGACGCAGTGGCCGATAAATTTGCCGGCGCCGGTGTCATCAACGGTGACCAGCTGCTTGCAGCGGATGTAAACCAACTCGGTGCTGCTACGGGACTTGACATTGAAAAGATCCGAAACTACCAGACCTTGCTAAAGAAAAAACGTGAGAATGCGGTTATTCAGATTTAACCGTGTTTTTATTTCAGGACAAGCCCGATGGCAACCCGGAGATCGTTGTCATCGAACGGCTTGACAATGAACCCGTCCGGTTTTGTCTCCCGTGCCCGTTCGAGAGTCTGACCATCCGAATGGGAAGTAACAAAGATCACCGGGATATTGAACCCTTTTTTGATCATCCTTGCCGTTTCAATACCGTCGATATCTCCCTTGATATTGATATCCATCAGGACAAGGTCCGGCTTGGTCTTTATCACCATTTCCATGGCTTCAGCGCCGGATATTGCCCGCCCGCAGATCCGGTATCCCAGATTATTTAAGCGCCACTCGGCTATCTTTGCAATGACGTCGTCGTCTTCCACAAGAAGGATTGCTTTGTCTGACATGACTGTTCGCGCCTGTTTGTACTTAATTGTTTACGGGGCAATTACATATGTTTATTTTTCCGGTTTTCATCCGGATTATCCCTGGCAATCCGGAACGCCCCGTTTGGAACCAGTATCTCGAATTTCGCCCCATAGCCGGGTTTGCCGGTTTCCTGTATCGTTATTTCAGTAATCAGGAGGATCTCCCGGGCCAGGAACAGGCCCATGCCGGTGTTTTTACCGATCCCCCGCTCAAAAATACTTTCCTTCTCTTTATCAGGAATACCGACCCCGTCATCCTCGCAAACCAGAGTGAGCCCCTTATCAGAGATCTCATTATAGAACCGGATGGTTGTCAGATGTTCACCGTAACGGATGGCATTATCGATGAGATTGTAAAACACCTTTTCAAGCAGGGGATCGGCATAAATTTCAATATTTTTAATCTCGTTGACAAACCGGATATTCTTTGCCGGGAAATCTGCAATAGCCCGTTTTGAGATCAAAAGGAGGTTCTGCCAGGCAGGGGCATTGACTCCTACCGACTGGTACTCGCGGGTAAACGCAATCTGCCTCTGGATGACCCCTGTTAACTCCCTGATTTGATCGAGAAGCTCCTTTCGTTCTTCCGGCACGGTTGAAGCATTTGCCATATCCACAAGGCCAAAAAGCCCGGTTATGGTGTTGAGACTGTCGTGACGCGTGATATTATTCAGGAGATTGAGTTTTTTGTTTGCGAGCATAATCGCGTTTTCTGCTCTCCTGCGGTCGGTGAAATCCCTCATTACCCCGTTAATGCCGGTTACCTGTCCATTAATATTGACGCGGATCATGCATTTTGCTTCAACCCAGTGGGTATAACCCCATTTATCGACAATCCGGCAGCTGATATCAATGGGTTTTCCCTTTGGTATTTCCTCGACAAAACACATCCTCACTTTTTCCTGATCTTCCGGATGGACGAACTGCAGGACCGGGCGGGATACAACCTCTTCAGCTAAAAAGCCGTACCGGTTACACACCGATGAAATATAGGTGATCACTCCCTTGAGGTTTGTAGAAAAGAGAACATCAGAAACACTCTCGGTAAGCGTACGGTAATTGTTTTCACTTTCTGCAAGGGCATCTGTTATCTTTTTCTGCTCGGTGATATCGATAATTATCCCACGGTACCCAATGACCTCGTTGTTGTGGATAATCGCCGACACAAACGTATCTCCTAAAAACATTGAACCGTCATGACGGGCAAAAGTATATGTCGCCTCGACGGTCTCCCGTTTTTTGGTAATACGGTCGAGGTTTTCAGCCAGGCGCTGCCGGTCAGTTGGGAGAAAAAAATCATGTGCATATAGTCCGCGGGCAAAATTTTCCAGTGTCTCGTGTGCCATCTCAAGCCCTGACCGGTTCAAAAACGTGAGCCTCCCTGACATATCCATTTCAAAGACAATCTGGGGCAACAGTTCGGCAATGTCCTGGAACCTCTCCCTGCTTTTGACCAGTTCCCCATGGGTCACCCGGATCTTTTCAAGCATACGGTCAATGTCCGTTGCAAGGCCGGACAGCTCGTCATCGCCGGAAAGAACGATTTTTTGATCGATTTCATGTAAGGGCCCAAGAGCACGCACCTGGCGTGAGAGAGAGCCTACTCTTGAAAGGACAAACTGGTCGATCATGAGAAGGACCGCCACACCAAGTACTGCAAATGCGCCAAGAATGATGACGATATACTGGATGGTGCTTGTCACGCCCTGCGAGTAGATATCCCGTGGCTGGATCGTTTCAATCACAAATGCATCTGAACCGTATATATCGTGGATGACGGCGTATCCCGCGACATAACTTATATTGACCGGCAGGATAAAGTCCGGATCGCCATCATGTTCTGCCTGCATTTTTTTAACCAGGTCTGCCGGGAGGGAAGGATCAGTTATGGGAACCATTGTTATGGAAACCTGATCCCCGGGGGTTAGCCGGTCAAGAACATTTTGATCGAGAAGCCGGCCCATAATCACGACACCCTGCGGTGTACCGGAAAAATCAGTATGTACAATCGGGTGTGATGCAATAAGCAGCGGTTTACCCGACAGCATAAGGATACCTGCCGTATCCCGTCCGGGATCAGACACATCAAAAAGAAGCGGGTTATCCTTGTTGATCTGTTCAAGCAGTGCTTCAGGTACGGGTATAACAGAATGCGTCTGCGGATCGTATGCCCCGGAATACACTATCTTTCCATCACGGCTGGTGAAGATAATGTAGTTTACAAGAAGGTTTTCATATGTTTCTGGTACGAGATTGATTGAGATATAATCCGGTTTGTTGCCGTTGACAAAATCATATGAGTCGTCCCATTGTCCCCAGTCACTTACTATCAGGGATAAAGAGCCGGTATTTTCCTGTAATTTGTTCTGCGCCTGCAGGAGATCTTTTTCGACATAATTCTTTTCAAGGTTTGAATAACCGTCAAGAAGAATCCCCGATACAAAAATTGAGATGAACGCAATAACCGCAATAAATGAAAGAACCAGGACAAGAAGCGTTTTTTTCTGCAGATTCATGCTATACCAGCGTGGGTTAATAATCTGTTTTCTCGGTATAAAATCTGTATTAATTGCGTTTTTGTATGTAATTGTTCATAATTACCGGTTTTAACGCTCGTGACTTTTTAAAAAAAGTCCTGTTCCATTAGTCCTGTTCCATTCATAGCACCGGTTTATTGGGAGAGACAACACACATACTGATGATACTGAAATGAAGTGGAAAGACTGGGTACATGTGACAAAACTCGACCCTGACAAGCAGCTCAAGCCTGGTGACATTGATGCAATCGCCGCGAGCGGAACCGATGCACTGATGCTTTCGGGCACGCTGAACGTGACACAGGAGAACCTGACTGTCCTCCAGAAGCAGATCGCCCAATATGACCTGCCGCTTGTCATGGAACCCGCCGGCCCTGAGGCCGTCCTCATGAAAGGAATCGATTATGTCTTTGTGCCAAGCGTGATGAACACGACCGATACACAGTGGATTGTCGGGAAACACCGTTTCTGGGTTCAGCAGCAGAACGGCAAAATCCCGTGGGATATGGTTGTTCCTGAAGCGTATATCGTGCTCAATCCAAATTCATCGGTGGGCCGGGTGACAAAGGCAGTCTGCGATCTCAAACCCTCAGAAGTTGCGGCGTATACTGAGGTTGCCGACCGGTATTTCCATTTCCCGATCGTGTATATTGAATACTCAGGAATGTTTGGCGATCCTGCTGTTGTAAAGGCGGCATCGGAAGCAATCGACCAGTCGATCCTGTATTATGGCGGCGGGATTAATTCGGCAGAAAAAGCTGCTGAAATGGGTAAGTACGCAGATACGATCGTTGTCGGGAACGCGGTCTACGATCAGGGTGCTGCCGTCCTTAAGGCTACCGTGGACGCGGTCCAGTAACTTTTTTTTATGCCGGAAATTGACATCGTGCTTGTTGCCCCTCTCTACGAGGGAAATGTAGGATTTGCGGCCCGGGTGATGAAGAACTTCGGGTTTTTACGGCTGGTGCTTGTCGATCCCTGCCCGCTTGGCGACGAGGCAAAGGCCCGGGCCTCCCATGCGCAGGATGTCCTTAAAAATGCCGATATCTGTACTATCGAGGACGTGTTTGCCCGGAGCAGTATCGTTATTGCAACTACGGGGCAGGTCAGTAAATCGGTCTGCACTCCGATGAGGATGCCGTTTTATTCGCCACGCGAGCTCCGGGAGCGTATCGGGAATGTGGAGGGAAGGATCTCGATCCTTTTCGGGCGCGAGAACTGGGGGCTCAATAACGAGGAAGTGAAACGGAGCGATATTATCTGCACCATCCCGACAGCGGATGAATACCCGATCATGAACCTCTCCCACGCTGTTGGTATAGTCTGTTACGAGCTTGCACACCTCCCGGAGAAGACCTACCGGCTCGCCTCACCCTATGAGATGGGTCACCTTTACCGGCATATTGATCGGTTCCTTGACGAGATTCACCACCCGGACTTCAAGCGCGAGAATACGATGATCATGATCCGCCGCATTCTTGGAAGGGCATGCCTTACAACACGGGAGGCAAGCACTGTTCACGGACTTCTCCGCCGTACCGAGTGGCATGTTGATCCTGATGCACTTGACCGTGAGAAAGAGGAGCAGCGGCGGCACAAGGATCAGCTCGCAGATGATGATGCGGACTAGCGTGAGCTGAAGAGGGGGGGTGACCCCCTCTTGCCATCAGAAAATTTTTCAGGAGGGGGTCACCCCCCTCCCCCTGTGCCGGGCAGACAGGGGCCCTACCCCCACCCCCTGCATGGAGCCGGGTGGGGGGTATCCCCCTCCCCCTTCAGGACCAAAACGATCCCCCTTATCAAAAATGATATTCGTTCCAAATCTGGTTTTCCGTCGTAGTTCCATGCGAAATACCGTTTATGGGACTGCACAGGCATGGGCCAAAATTGTTTGATGGAGCAGGGGACAGGCCCCCTACCCCCCCATCCAAAATTTTTTGGGAGGGGGCCTACCCCCTCCCCATGTGCCGGCCAAACAGGGGGTATACCCCCCCTCCAGCAAAAAATGAGGCGACCCCCTCCCTTTCACAAATATGGAGGACCCCCTTTTCATGTAATCAAAAAAGTGATCCCCATATTCCCGTTTCCGGTGAAAATGGGGGAGTTCTTTTTACACAAATGATTTACCCGGTAATAATGATCTTCTGGTCATGCCCTTAACCGGTACAAACACAGTCCCGGGAGACATTATGACCGATCAACGCCAACCGGAATCCAATGATTCTTGTAGACTGGCAGCTCCGGGACCGAATCTCCCGGGGCCATATCAAAATCGATCCCTACGATCCAAAATTCATCCAGCCAAATTCTGTCGATATCCGGCTTGGGAACCACTTTGTCTGGTACAACCCGGGTTCCCGGGTCATCGACCCGTATGACAAGACAAGCGTTACGGCTGATGTCGGTGAAACACATGCAGACTCATTTGTCCTCATGCCCGGCCAGTTTGTCCTTGCCGAGACGCTTGAGTGCATCGGCCTGCCGGACAATATCGTCGCCACTATTGAGGGCAAATCAAGCATCGCACGACTCGGCGTCACCCTCCACCAGACTGGTGGCTGGATCGATGCAGGGTTCCGGGGCACGATAACGCTTGAAATGGCAAACGTAAACGCCCGGCCGGTAAAAGTCTATGCCGGCATGCCAATCGGCCAGCTCGTTTTTTACACGACCGAGCGGGCAGAAAACCCGTACGACAAGAAGACCGACGCCAAGTATCTCGACCAGCGGCAGGCGACCCTGTCACGGTATCACGAGAATAAGCGGTAAGGAAACAAGCCTCGAACAAAACTTCCTATGTGAGTACTGGCAGAAATATTGCAGATGCAGATGGATATTTATATAAAATATTATGTAAAATAAAAAAATCCCGGCTCCAGTTTGAATTTGTGGACATGAAAGATAAATAGCACAATTATAAATCAATCAATTGATATGACAACGATTCTCTCCCCGATTTCATTTTCCATGTTGATTCTCATCGTTTTTATGCTGACGGCGGCGGGGTGCACGACAACACCGATTTCAGAGAACCGTACAGCAGGTGCCACTACACCGAATATAACTCCATTAGCTGTTTCGGAGTCTAATACATCCCATCAAAGTACCCCTGCCCAACCGAACAATCCCGTCCATCATGACTTTATCAAAATGGATTCAGAGGTATACACTCAGGGAGAGATTATTCAATTTTACCTCGTAAATGAAGGGGTAGAAACCCTTATCTGTAACAACACACCCCCTTCAGTTTCTATCTTCCGGCAAACCGGAAATAATTCATGGGAAATCCAGTTGGAATTCGAAGAGACAAAAGTACCTGCTATCACCTACGTAAAGTCCGGAGAGTCAACCCGTATACATAGAATAACTACAGCCAATCTCTTGCCCGGTCGATACAAAATTGTTTTTGATTGTGGAGTTTCGCGGGAATTCGAGATACGGTCTCTGTGAAACGCACTTGAACAGGAGCGATTCATGAACCGGTTTGATAAGACCGGTTTGCTTCACTCATATCCGGCATTCTGAATACTTTATATACTTCATCTTGCTGCTGAAGATACATGACAATTCTGCTCAATTCAACGACAATCTCCTAGGATCTGAACTGATTTAGAAAATCGTGCTCTGTAGAAATCCTATCTAAAATAGATGGTAACGATGACCGAAAGATCTAA
>DAOQAA010000046.1:0-11982 GCA_035353675.1 Methanoregula sp.
GCACAATGCGTTGCCGGATAACGCCGTTAAGAATAAAATGCGATATGGATTTAACCAAGAGGGCTGATCCCACACAATGAGGTCAGAATAGACTCCAACCGGATCTGCCATCACTTATGACTTTCGCTTTACAGGAAGAGGCTAACTTTTCACCGGTACCGCAGCTTAATCCCGAGCAGGACGAGGATTAAAACGAGCGAGATCCCGTTTGCCGCGATGACGGGAAGGGCATCCATCCAGATCCCGTACACAAGCCAGAGCGAAACCCCAACGGCATAGAGTACGAGCATCGAAAGGGAGAGGTCTTTTGTTTCCTTGAGCCGCCAGCTCTTCACGACCTGCGGGACATAGGCAAACGTCGTCAGTGCCCCGGCAATAAAACCGACAAGGGTGATGGTGTCCATGAATTACCTTCCAATGGAATTTGACTCTCAATGGGTATAGCAGCTTACGCCCGTATTTTTAATCAGGGACTTCCCTTCGTCAGCCGGCCGGTTCATGAATATCCCTGATCCCTTTTTCCTGCGGCCACACCTTTTTTTTGAAAGCAAATTGTGCCAGGCTTAAGATACAACCGTCATTAAAACGATTTTTAGCGTAATTGAACGTGAGGAAGATCCTGTAAGTTATTTTCCCGTACAAAAGTTAATCACGTGCCAGCCTAAACACACGCGCTGATGGAAAATGAATCCTGCCCGTCTCCGAACCTGTGGGATTATTGTCCTCCTGCTTGTCATGGCGCTTCCGGTTTATGCAGAGCCGACAGTGACCATCAGTAATTACACGGTGACACCGCAGGTGCTCATGCCAGGCGATCTGGGAACAATTACCGTGCAGGTGAAGAATACTGCCCAGAGCGCCAGCATCAGCGAGAGCCTTGGTTCAGTAAAAGGCATCATTGAAACCGTGAAAACCACCGATATCAACGTCTTTATCGAACAGGCGGGCCTTGAAGGAAACGGGATCGTAGTCCTTGGGGATACCTTCCAGCGCATCGGCGATCTTGGGCCGGGCCAGACAATCCCTCTCACGTTTTTGATCCGTGCGCCGGCAAAGACCGGGCTCTATTTTCCGGAAGTATGGATTGACACGTACGGCGGACGGAGTACCCGGTACCCGGTCCCTGTCAATGTCAATACCCAGATTGCCGTCCCGAAACTTGCCGTAATAAGCATGGCTGTCACCACACCCACTGCCATAAAACCCGGTGACCCGGTCCCGGTCCGGCTTGATCTGGAAAATACCGGGGAGAGCATGGCTGAACAGGTAATTGTCCGTCTGGGCAATGCCAGTACATCGGTAACACCAACAGAGTCCGGGCTCTATCACATCAAAAGGATCGCGTCCGGGGAATCAGTGCCGCTCGATATTACCCTGATAACAGACCGCACGACAACGCCCGGAATTGTACGCGTTCCTGTCACCATCGAATACTATACGATAGACGGGATCCTTCATACGGAAAATTCCGCCATCAACCTCCACATCCTTGGAAAAGCAGAGATCAGCGTTGCATCGGTCGAGACAAGCCCAGAACGGGTAGTTGCCGGCGAACCGTTCAACCTCATAATAAGGGTTGAAAATGCCGGAACCGGCGATGCAAAGTCCGTTGGCGCAACAATTGACATGCCGGTTTCCGGGACACGGGAAGCGTTTCTTGGGAAGATAAAGCCAGGCAACGATGCCCCGGCACTGTTCCAGTTAAACGGCGCACCGGCGGGAGACCTGCAATACACAGTAAATATTTCTTATTCCGATGACTGGGGAGACCATACCGAAAAAATCCCGCTCACGCTTCCGGTTACCCGCGCAGATTTCACTATCGTAGCTGCAGGGATACTCATTCTCTGTGGCCTTGCGTTCGCTGCATGGTGGATCTTTATCTGGAAAAAACCGGGCAGGGACTATGGCTGATACAGCAAACCGCCTTCGGATCTCTTTTTTTCTCGGGCTTCGATCACTAAAAAGAGGAAACACCGGCAGTATGCTGATGACCATTGTCATTATCGGCATGGTCTTTACCAACATGATCTTTCTGCCATCCATCATCACCGGTGCGATCAGGAATTACGAACAGCAGACAATCGACTATTATTCCGGCAATATCATCATCGAGCCAAAGAAGGATGCCGCATATATCGAAGACCTTGGAGATCTTCTGGCACGGGTAAACCGTGCCCCGGGTGTCCTCCGGGCTGCGCCGCATTATGATCTCGGCGGGGTGATGAAATTTGAGGGTAACCGTATCCCGGGCAGCATCATTGCGGTCCGCCCCCGCGATGAAACGATGGTAACCGGCATTTCGCATACGATGACCGAAGGCCAGTATCTCGGCGATGCCGACACCGGAGTCATTGTCATAGGGAAACTTGTGGCCGGCCACAAGGATGAATCAGAAGACCTGATCCCCTCGCTTGGCGGCGTGGTTACCGGGGATTCCATCGACGTGGAATTTACAAACGGGGTCACGCGGACCTACCGGGTAAAAGGGATCTTTGAGACAAAATCGTTTGCCGTCGATCCATCGGTCTATATTACGTGGGACGAAATGGAGAGTATCTCCGGGCATCCCGTTGACGAAGCCACATCGGTCCTTATCAAAACGGTCCCCGGGGAGGATGAACTGGACGTAAAATACTCGCTTGTCGGCATGGGCATCCAGGAAAAGATCAAGACATGGCGGGAACTTTTAGGGAAAGCGCTCGGTAATGCAGTCGAGAGTTACGGGATTATCAATAATATCAGCACCATTGTCAGCCTGATCATAGCAATTGTCGTGATCTTTATTGTCATGATGATAAAAACGCTGAACAACCGGCGACAAATCGGGATACTCAAAGCGATCGGGATCCATCGCAGTATCATCACGATGAGTTACGTCATCCAGGTGATAATCCTTGCATCGGCGGGGATTATCTTTGGCCTTGTTGTTCTCTTTCTTCTAAACGGGTACTTTTCCGTGTATCCTCTTGTGTTTCCCGAAGGCGATATCCGGCCGGTATTTACCATCGGGGATCTCGGGGCAAATGCCGTAATGCTTTTTATCGCATCGCTCATTGCGGGTTTTATTCCGGCATGGCAGATAACACGGGAAGAGATCCTTTCCGCTATGAGAAGGTAGCATGATCGAAGTTACGGATTTGTACAGGACGTACCATATGGGGTCTGTCAGAGTCCCGGCGCTTCGCGGGATTACTTTCACGGTTAACCGGGGTGATTTCATCGGCCTTATGGGCCCGAGCGGCAGCGGAAAGTCCACGCTCCTCCACCTGCTTGGCGTTCTCGATTACCCGACTAAAGGAAAAATCCTGATCGATGGGATCGATATATCGGCATTAAGTGATGACGAGCGAACGGACTTCCGCCTGAACAAAATGGGGTACATCTTCCAGGAATATGCGCTGGTGCCGGAACTTTCGGTGATGGAAAATGTCGAGCTCACTGCGATGGCGCAGGGTAAAAGTGATGCAGAGTGCCGGAAGGCATCCATGGATGTCCTCGATATTGTTGGTCTGTCCCACCGCCTGAACCATCTGCCCGGCGAGCTTTCTGGGGGCGAGCAGCAGCGTGTGGCAATTGCCCGGAGCATGGTCAACCGCCCGCTCATTCTCTTTGCCGATGAACCCTGCGCAAACCTTGACACGGAGAATTCAAAAGTAGTCCTCGGTAAGTTTCACGCGATAAACGAGGAACTCGGCCAGACCATCGTGATGGTCTCGCACGAGGAATGGCACAAGGAGTATTTCCACCGGATTATTTACTTAAAAGACGGGCAGATCGAGCGGGAGGAGCAGCAGGAATGAGTGCGGCACCCGGCAGGGATTAGCGGGACACTTCCGGCGGCACCTTCCCGGTCGCCTTGAAAAACGTGTAACAGAAGACGCCGTCCGGCCCGGAGGTCCGGTACAGGTCAGCGATACCCTGCGCCCATTCCTTTTGTGTCATAAGCCCCCGGGCGAGAATTGGATCCCGGACGCCCTCCACCATTGCAGTAAACGTCTGCCGGGTAAAACCCTCGACGAGCTCTGGTCGCGAGGCATCGACATACACCATGCGGGGCGAGACCTTCACATCCGCATATCCGGCCGATGAAAGAAGCGGGTAAAGTTCCCGCCCGATAAGCGCGTTGCCCCCGGCCTCCCGCTGGAGATCGACAAGGCACTGGATTGCCCGGTGCGCCGCTGTGCTGTCGGGATGGAAATATGCCGAACCGTGATCCCCTTCGATGACGGTAATTGTTCCCCCCGGGGAAATGAGGGATGAGAGGACGGCAAGCGCCCGCACGGGATCCGGCAGGTGTTCGAGCACGAAGCAGATAAAGATGTGATCGAAACTGGCTTTCTCAAACGGGAGGCCGAAAAGGTCGCAGGCTGCAAATCTCACGTTTGCGATCCCTTCGGCCCGCACCCGATCCTCTGCCCTCCTGATTGAGTCCCGGGAGATGTCAATCGATGTGATCTGTGCCCCCGGACTGTTTTTTGCAAGGATTACCGTCTGGGCTCCGGTCCCGCAGCCGGCTTCGAGCACCCGGCTCCCGGCCGGGTACCGCGTGTCATGGTGGAGGAGACCGGTCAGCGTCCGCGCCTGGTCGCCCAGCCGTTCAGCTTCACGTTCTGAATACCCGTGGACATATGCTCCCCCGCCCATGTGCATCACCTGAAGTACCAGTGCACCCTCCCGGCTATAAAAATCCGGTGCCGGTCGGGCTGCCAGACGACCGGCTCTCTTTAAGGGTGACCCGCTTGAACTGTGGCGGATAAAAGAGGCGTTCGGATTCCCGGATTGGATCTGAAAGCGTGATTGTGTCTCCCTCTTTTTTTGCGGTCACGATATATGACGTGTAATTGAGCCTCCGTATTTCAGGCAGTCCCTGGTACCGTGCAATTTCCCCGGAATCAGTGCCGGTAAATTTCGGGTAAATGACTTCATTCATTATCCCGCGCCCGATCCGGTAGTCCCTGACAGTCCATGCATTTCCGCTGTCGTTTATCGCAAGCCAGTAAAGCGGGTTTACCTGCGGGATTGCACGCCATGTGCCGCGAAGTCCCGGCCGTGAGAAAAGGTACGCTACAAACCGGAAGAGCAGGAACGCACCAAAGATTGCGAGATAAAGCGGCATTCCTTTTTCAAACGTTGTAATTCCTATTGCCATCCACGTGAGAAAAACAAGGCTTATGACAAACATAAAGATGCTCGGGCCCGGGAGGATGAAAAGAGCATATTTTGTGTCGGACTTTGGGGCAAACAACGGAATGCCGGGCGTTGCCGGAAGGTCCATTGCAATATGCAGGAATGCGCCGGCAAGTACGGCAAAAAACCCATAATAACCGGCGCGGACAAGAAACGCCGGGTCGATAATCCCGGCAACAGAGAAAAGTGCGATACCGGCATACGCGAGAACGGACATCACGACTGCCCCAAGAAAACTGTGCGTGATCCCGCCATGGACAAAGAGGTAGAGCGACGGGTGGCGGTTGGAAAAGAGGGAATAAAGCACGTCCGCATCGATAATGACAACCCCGGTTACTGCAAACGGCATGAGCTCCGGGACGCCAAGGATATACGTGATGACAGCCGCGGCAAGTGCATGGGTGAGTGAATCCACACAAGAGAGTTGCCGGGGAACTACAAAAGGCTGAAGGTTACGGATATAATCCCCGGGCCCTGTAAAATTTCATAAAGATACACTAATAATTGCCAGACTCTGAAACCTATGACGTATGGACGTGTTTCTGGTCTTTTTCCTGACCCTGCTCTTCCTCT
Source organism: Methanoregula sp. (assembly GCA_035353675.1). GTDB lineage: Archaea > Halobacteriota > Methanomicrobia > Methanomicrobiales > Methanospirillaceae > Methanoregula. The sequence continues at coordinate 5,764 of DAOQAA010000046.1, forward strand.
TTATTCTTAGTTACCTGCAAAAGCTGCCCGTGTTTGTCAACCTGCTTCTCGCCGCGATCTTCTTTGGCCTGCTTGCCGGCGCCGGGCTGGACTCAACCCTTTTGTGGGTGTCAAGCGGAATGGGCTCGATGGTAATCGGGTTTGGGACAGCGATCCTCTCCGGGATTGTAATTGTGCAGCTGCTCTCAGATCAGGGCCTTCTTGACGTCATGGTCAGGGGAATCCGGGCTAAAATTAAAAACATCCGGGCCGGTTCCGGGATCGCTGCCTTTATTTTGTCCGTCGCGGTCACCTGCCCGGTGGTAACGTACGCAATGCTCTCCCCGGTACTCAAACGTCTTGAACCGGAAAAGATCCGGGCAAATGTGCTGCTCTACGTTACGGCGACCTCTGCGATCATTTCCTATATTCTCATATTCCCGACACCGTTCACCCAGCCGCTTGCATCCGCGTTTGCCCCGGATGTCTCAGGGAACGTATGGAACATTGCCACCATCCCCATCGCCTTGTGCCTCTTGTTTGTTGTAATTGCCGTCTCAGGCCGGTGGAGCCGGACTCGTTTTGGAAAAACCGGACATGCTGATGAATCAGGCAATGTCATCAGAGCGGACAGAGACTCAACGGGTGACCCGGTTATCCCGCTGTCCCGACACCTGAAAGCATGGGCCCCGTTTATTGCCATTGTCATCTCAATTGCGGCCGGATTGTTCCTTTTCGGCCTTTCGCACGTGGCGATCCTCCAGTTTATTCCACTCACCGGCCTTGTCGTTGCGCTGCTCCTTTGCCCGCATGAAATCCGGATGAACAGTTTTTCCAGCGGATTAAAAACCGCCGGTCCTGTGATCTTTGATATCTGTGCGGCCGGTGCAATCGGGACGGTCGTAGTAAAATCCGGCCTTTGAAAAAAGTGCACTTGCCGCTATGGGCCCGGTACTGCCAGTTATAATCATCCCGTTTGTGATAGCAGCAGTCCTTGCAATCGCTTAAGGGTCCCGCGTCACCACCGCCGTTGTAACAGCACAGGTGATCGGGGCGACGGCGCTTATCCACGAAATTAACCCGCTCGTCCTGATCCTGATGGTTGCCGCCGGATCGTGCATCGTCTGCCATATCACCGATCCGTTCTTCCAGTTCGTCCGGAATACAACCGGTGACGATACAAAGACCGTTTTTTTAAATTACACTGTTCCGCTTGCCTGTGTTGGCATTGCGCTTTTTGCAGTCGCGCTGGCTCTCGCGGTGTTTGTCTTCCCCAATAACCAGAATGCCACTTTTTTTATGATGACCGGGATGTAATACGGCGTACGGCCTCCCGTCAATTTTTAACCGGATGAAAAATCATTGAAATAACCCACGGGTTATATTACCGGAAAGTTCTTGAAAAGCCGGCAATATACTATTGCGCCTGCAAAAAGAGGGTCACCGGAAATGAGAAAAATATCAGTCAGGAGTCATGGTAAAATGAAGAGAGCCGGGCCACTTGTCCTCGTACTCTTCTGTATCATCATGGTCCTTTCAGCCGGATGTACCGATGACAATGCTATCCCGGCCAGTACCGGCAGCCAGCCGAAAGTCATGTCTGGATCCACCGGTTCAAACCCGGATTTTGATCCCATCATAGGAGTCTGGAGAAGCCCGGGTGCGGTATACAAATTTGAAATCATGTTCGATATCGAGGGGAAAACCAGGGAGACTTACTCAAGTGTCCCGAATGTGTTTTACAACGGCACATGGATCCCGGCTGGTGAAAAAACCTACCTTGTGACCCGTGATACCGGAGATAAAACCCTATGGATCCACGACGCATCCGCTAATACCATCTACAAAAAGGATATGCCCGGAATTGTTTATTCCTTCTACCAGGGGACCGGTGCGTCAACAGGAAGGTCGACCGGCACCAGCGGGACCACTGCGGTACTTTCCGGGACAGGAGACCAGATCGTACCATTTTACGCGGCACAGTCCGGGTTATGGTTATTTAACATGCAGTATTCCGGCGAGAGCAATTTTATTGTCTGGCTCAAGGATGAAAAGGGAAAACGGGTCAGTCTTCTCGCAAACGAGATTGGAACGTACTCCGGGATAAAACCCCTGAACCTTAACGCCGGGAAATATTACCTGGATATTACGTCAAGCGGACCGTGGACCATCAAGGCTTCTCTGTCGTAGATTTATCTTCTTTTTTTGTGGCAGGGATCATACCGGCCGACAGAAAACGTTCTCGCGCCGCTTTTTTGTTTTTTAAAATCAGTTAAATCAGTGTCATAATCCATAAAAAACGGACACCCTAATTTTACATCGTTCATTGTATATTTTACAATAGATTAATACGGTTTGAGATTAAGCATTGATATAAAAACTTTCAGGTGATTTGGTATGGTAGCTGTTCCGATCAGTCTGCAAAATTTATGGTATGGCGTCATTATGGCATACCTGCCCGGTATCATCGGCGCGATTATAATCCTGCTTATCGGCTGGGTTGTAGGCCGTCTTCTCGGTAAAGCGGTCCGGATTATTCTTGACAAAATCAGCGAAGTACATGTGATCGCCGAAACACCGTTTCTTGCTTCGTTCAAGCGCGCCGGTATAACGGTTGGCTATATCGGGGATATCGCAGTACGGATAATCGTTTACATGATCGCAATCCTTGCCGCTGCCGATATTCTCAATATGGAATTCATGAGTAAACTCATGACCGACATTGTCGAATATATCCCGCATGTCGTTGCATTCATTATCATCATCGTTGCGGGACTCCTTCTTACTGACTATTTCATCGATTCTTTGACCAGGTACTATGGCAACCATGTCGAATTCATTACACCGGTACTGCTGGTCCTTCGGATTTTCCTCTACTTCGTCGTTGTTATCCTCGCTCTCTCCCAGCTTATGCTCGACCTCACGATCATTTACACATTCGTCACACCGATTGCATGGGGTATCGGCATTGGTCTTGGTGCGGCTATTGCAATTATTGTCGGATTTGGCCTGAAAAACCGGAGCGAGGCCATCATGGACCGGTTTATCGATACTGTCACAAAAAAAGAACAAAAATAAAACACAATATCTTTTTTGACATAAACAGGAAGTCTCACATATCCTGTGTAGTTCCTTTGTGCGATTTGTATCCGTGGGATTTTAGGATTTCTGAAAGCAGGCATCCAATCCATATTTTTTTTCGTTTAATACGGACGGTATGTTCCCTTATTCCGGGAGCCTGTCGCGGGCAGGGACTACTGTGCTGTAAAAACCGGAACCGGTTGATCGTTTATGTTCCGGGAATATTCCCGAGTAAAAACCGGGAAAAAATTGTATATGGCTAAAACCGGTCACACCAGCATGAACGTGAAGAAATAAAATGCAATCAGCGGGATGAACAGGATGAGATAGATGGCCCGGTTCCATTTCCATACCGCACTGCCATCCATCGTGGAGATTGGAATGAGACTGTATACTGCGGAGATAAGGTTGATGGTAAACCCAAGACCTCCGGCGACTGTCCAGATTCCCCCGAACTGTACCATAAAGAGGAATACAAGCATAAGGACGATACTTACGACCGGTCCGGCCACCATCTCGATCCCGAGCCTGCGGGTCTCCTCCTCTTCATTTTCACCACGGTTTACGAGGTTCCGGTAGGACTGGGCGAATGCATTCCCGTAAAGCCAGGCCGTCAGGAACATGATAACAGTGCCAAGGCCCCAGAACCGGATGTCGGTGTCATGACCATACCGGGTCGCAAAATACCGGTGGGCAAAATCGTGAAGCAGCACGGAGATCGCCCCGACCAGTATATAGATGAGTACCATCTGGAGGGTCAGGTCAGCGCGATCTGCGAGCAGGAATGCCACGGCCAGCATGACGACGGCGACCTCAACGACAATGAGTTCAGCTGGTGACAGGCCGAAATAGTGCCGCTCCAGTTTTCTCGCTTCGATTTTCCGTTTTTCAATTTCCTTCTCGCTGATCTTCTCAACTGAATGTCCCACGGCAAGATCGACAAAAAATTTGGTCAGTTTTGCACCGAACTGGGCAATGGTGCCAATATTGGCGAGGACTACCTGAACGAGCACCACGCCAAGGCTTGTCAGTACCGCAGCGAGGGCCATGAACTGCGGGGGGATGAATGACGCAGTTGGCAGGTTCTTGTCGGTGTTACCCTTCGCGTCCCGGATGAGGCCGATGATCCCTCCGTCATGGGCCTTAACCGGGGGAGCAGGCGTAGCCACGGTTACCGGCGCTGGCGCACTTGCGTTGATATAATTTGCACGGGCCAGCATATCGCTCCCGTAATGGTTGCCTGCTTTTAACCTGATTGTATAGGTACCGGCACTGGTGTAAGTATGAACCGGGTTCTTGTCCGATGATTTTGTGCTGTCACCGAAGTCCCATTGCCATTCTGTGGCCGTGTTCTTTGAAAGATCGGTAAATGCAACGGTTAACGGAAGGGTTCCGCTCGCGGGAGAGGCAGAAAAGTCTGTTTTTGGCGCGAACCCTGCACCGGTAAAACCCGCAACCGTTTTGGTATTCGAGCCATACTGGTTTGTCACGGTCAGGCTGACAGTATATTCCCCGACAGAACGATAGGTATGCGACGGGTTTTGCATATCAGAACCTGACCCGTCGCCAAAATCCCAATGGTATGTCAGGGGAAGACTGCTCACCGATGAATCGGAGAAACTGACCGTAAACGGAGGCGGACCGTACCGGTTACTTGTGTAAAAATCAGCAACCGGGGGGTTGATGACGGTGATAAAACCCGACTCGTTTCCTGCCGGTATGTCCGCCGCAATGCATACAGGGGCAAGTACCAGCATGAGCAGGGCAACGACAAGAACTCCGGGGAATTTCATAATTTTCACAAAGATCCGCTCTTTTATGTATTTTAGCACAACGCAATTTTTTCTTTCCGCAACCGCTCGACAATCTGGACGTTGATGTAGTCCTGTATGATGTTGTTGAACAAAAAGCCGGACGCAAAGACATTGATCTGGAACGTCATCGTTGCCTTGTCCACCTTCACGAGGTAAACTGAGGGCAAGGGGCTGGTTGAAAATATGTCCGGCCGGTTCTTTACCGCCTCAGTGCAGATCTCACCGAGAATCCTCTTGATATTTGTGATATCTTCAGAACACGAAACTGTTACCGGAACCTGAATCCTGACCTGAGGGTTTGGCAGGGAATAATTATGGATCACGCTTGTTGCAATCTTGGTGTTGGGCATGCTCACGACATCTTTATCGAGCGTGATGAGCCGTGTGCTCCGGGGGCCAATGTGAATTACATCCCCGACGACATCGTTTATCAGCACCCGGTCCCCCACCTTGAAGGGCTGGTCGGTGATAATGACTGCACCGCCAAAGAAGTTCGAGAAGAGGTCCTGTGCGGCAAGGGCTATTGCAATGCCGACGATCCCTGCGCCGGCAATGAGAGGTGTAATGTTAATATTATACAGGGACAGGATGTAGAGGATACCGATAAACCAGATGAAATATTTCCCGATTTTCTGGAGGATCTCTACGATCCGGTCGTCAAGGTCAGTCTCCGTTGCTTCAGCAAGGGCCCTTCCATAAATCCGCAGGAAGTCATCCACAAATGTAGCGACAATCCATGTTCCGACAAGAATATACGCTGAAAACAGGATGTTTGCATCCGCAATCCACTGGTACTGCGGGTACATAACGATCAGGTGATTGACCGCAAAGAAGAACGGGACGAAGAATGCAAGTATCGTGAGCGGCGTGCCAAGCGAGTGCACGACCAGATCGTCCATCATTGTCTCTGTCTTCTCTGCCTGTTTCTTGAGATAGTTAAAGACAAAGTAGACGATAATTGCGGCAAAAATTCCTGTTATGAGAAATATTATCGCATCTATAATTGGCTGATCCATATTTTCCGGTCTGATATTCCTAGGATATGAATATTTCAGATACGGGGGGTTATATTCATAAAAATGCGGACTTTCCCTGCCGGCGCGGGGATAATCTTTGTCCGCAGTAGTCTGGTTTGTGCACCGGGACAACCGCGCAACAAATGTCTTTTTTTTACAGAGATCGGGAACTATTATTTTTGTAAATATCAGGTGAAGAGAATTTGTGTAATTTAACGTGAAAATGAGAAAAAACGTTAACGTGAAATAATTAGGCCAGGGCCGAGATTTGAACCCGGGTCGAGGGATCCACAGTCCCTTAGGATAACCAGACTACCCTACCCTGGCAA
>DAOQAA010000047.1:0-11454 GCA_035353675.1 Methanoregula sp.
TCATCCAAAGTATGCGCTCTAATTTTTTTTCACTGGGTGTTGCGTAAGTCCTATTAGTATTATTGCCGGCCCTTCATCAGTCTTTTGCCAAACCACTTGCATAACCGATCAAGACGATCACGGTCACGTGGGACAGTGACGCGACATGATCGGTTGTGAACGGTACATGCGGGATTGTGGTCGGACGTGATGGGCTTGATGTATGGTCTGGCGGGTTAGTCACGGGGACATGGCGTAATTATGGCGGGTTCGTGGCGGGTTTAGCCAGAAGATGGCGAGGCATCCATTGTACGGCAGCAAGTTCCCGGGTGAGCCCCGGGAGAATCTAATATTACTTGGATGAGTATATAGGTTAAGTATAAGTAGAATTGAGAATTGCGATATATAGGTTAAGTTTAAGTAGAATTGAAAATTATGATATACTCGGCAAGAGAAGAAAGGAAATGCTTGATAAAAATATATTTCAATATTTTGGAAGTAAGCAAGAAAGAATTTACCGGGTTCTACTGAGCCAGAAAATCCGGAATCCTTCCGGATATAAAATATCAAAACTGACTGAAGTAAGTTATCCTTATGTGCATACAATCCTGGATGAATTGGAAAGAAAGGGGATAGTAAAAGATCGTCAAATTTTAGATAGTAAAAAATTATTCCACTACTGGGCTGACCACCGGGGCCCTGATTACCTTAGGGAATACAACATCCAGAATCCAAAAGAGATTTTGAAGAACACCCGGATGGATTATGCATTTACCGGATATTTTGCAGAAAATCTTACGGGGGGTTATTTGTTCCCCCGGTATTATGAATTGTACATCAAAGACTATGAATATGAAAAATGGCACAAATACTTAACGAATTCAGGATATCTGGGAAAAGGGAATGTGAAAATTTATTGTTCGGATCATCACGTTTTTTTTGAGAACCATAGCGTTGATGATTGGCCGGTCGTGTCGCTTCAACAGCTTATTGTAGATTTAATCAGAGAGGGTGCTGAATGTGGGGAGGCAGGGGAACGCCTCATGAAAATGATGTATCATGCCTGAGCAATTGTACGAAAGAGTTGAATACGAATCAGCTCTCACGGCACTAAAGGAGATAGTAACCCAACTCCCCGAACCTTTTGTACTCATTGGTGGTTGGGGCGTATACGTAACGGTAAATGAATCGTTCGCAGATGAACATGGAGCTCCATATTTAGGATCACGGGATATCGACGTATGTTTTCAGGTGGATCCCGAATGCAGTGAGTCTGAATTACGAACGTGTACCTTTTCTCAGGCCCTCGCTGTTATTCAAAGCATCGGGTATTCCCCGGATGGTTCTTTTCGCTATTGTAAGATCATAAAAAAAGATACCGGGGAGGTAGTTACCAAAGAAGTCGCCCGAAACATAGGAATGTACGATTTATTTTATTTGTACATCGATGTGATGGTTGACAATATTCATCCGAAACAAAAAGAGGTTTTTGGCTTTCATGTCCTGGATGAACCCGTAATCAGGAGAGTATTCAGCGAAAGTACTGGGGTAACCGTTGTTTTTGACGGAGTTGAATTGCTGATACCGCCTCCGGAGATGTTGTTAGCCACGAAACTTGGATCGATCCAGAATCGGACAAAGGACGACAAACTGATAAAGGATGCCTGTGATATCTACGCGATTCTCTGGTATTCGTCAATATCGTATAAGAAAATCCTGGAAAAGATTCACCGTCAATACCCGCAGAAATGCAGAGCGGGTTTCGATGCGATTACGGAGGATGTCTCGAAAAAAGCTGCTCGTCATTTAGGGATTGATGTAGAGACATATCGTGGTGTAATCCGAGGTCTTATTGAGAATCTGTAAAGAAATATGGCAGATCGCGATCACCGGGTGCAGCAGCAGGTAATTTCCCGGAAATTCCCACAAGAACGTTGTGTTGTGCATCAGAATCATACAAGTGTGAGACACAAGATTTTTCAGACCGTATCTGGGCAATTTGCAGAATAGAATTTGTAATGAGTTTGGGCCGGTCGCGGCGCAAACGCAAGCGAAGTCGTGCGATGCGGGCGATGATCTGCGGTTGTAGGCCAGGCCGGTGACGCTCGGTGACTTACTCGCGCGACGCACGTGGGGCTCGGACTCGTCGCGTTTACGTGTCTCGTTACCTTCGCACCCCATCGCGGCCCTCTGCTCGGGCAAGAGAGTATCTAGGCGCTCGTTCCTTTCGCTTTACAATCCCTTCAACCAAATTCGATTGCGCGTTGGGAATCCCGGTAAGTGCGTAGCGCAAAACCCAACGAGGCGTTTTCTCGCGTTTGGCATCGCTCCGTTTGAACAGCTTAAAGAAAATTTCCGTGAGATAATATTTTTCTCATTTCAAAATTTGTTTGTTCGTTTTCCCGTCGCGTGCGCCAAATCATTTTTCCTCGCCCACCACGGGAACTCCTGTCGGATATGACAGTTACCCTCCCCGGGGGTATAAATGACAATCCACCCAATCACTTGATCTGAGATACGCCAATCCGGGCCCAGATTAAGCCCGGATTTCCATTCCCGGGATCCAAACGGAGCCCGATTTGGACTCCGTTTTAAAATAAGCCTAAATCGGCCTTATTTGGGCAATCGGACGAATTAAAAAGTTCGCGTAAACGCGTTTTACGGGTCGATCTCATACTAAATTGGCATTTGATGGATCCCGGGAAAAGAGGCCGCTGGAAAGCCGCTATGGCCCAGTTATGGGCATTATATGGGGCTCAATTTGGGCGTATTTTTGCAAATAAATTGATATATGGGCTCTTTTTGTTTCCAGTGGAATCTGACGGTTTTACGGGCGTATTTTTAGCGATGGTGGCCCCCACTCCTCAAGATCTCCTGCCCGACCCTCTTGATCCGCTGAAAAGTCGCCCCGATCTCCAAAAAAACCGGGCACCCCCCTCCCCCCTACCCCCCGCACCGCAAAAAAAATGATCGGACCGATCAATTTCAAAATCGGTCGGGGCGGCCCTTCATATTCCAGTTCTCCGGCCTGTGTTTCCACTGGACTTTCAGACGAAACTGGATGGTCGGTCCGATCGTTTTCAAAACCGGTCGGTCCGACCAATCTCAGAAATGATCGGGGCGACCCTTCACGCACGCGGATCTGAGGTAGCCCCCCTCCCCCCTACCCTCCACACCACAAAAAAATCGGTCGGACTGATCAATTTTAAAATCGGGAGGGGTCACCCGGTTGCCGGCGAAAAATAGATCACGTGTATTGCCGGGCACTTCTAAAAGAGATTGCGTCACGGGCCGGCAATTATCAGAAAACAACCGATCCACCATCAGGGCTATACAAGATACCAGTCCCTCGCCCGAGCAGAGGGCCCGACGAAGCGCCCGAGCGACCCCGAAGGGGGTGGGTTCCCTCATACATAAAGTATCTGAAAAAATTCCGTTAGGATATTGAGCAAACCGTGTTCCTGATTATTTCCTCTTCCCTTTCCTTCCGTCCGCCACGATCTGCCGGATTGCATCCGCCACAAACCGGGCCACCTCGTCTTTATCGAGCATGGCATCGACAATGACAAACCGGTCCGGCTCGGCCCGGGCAAATTCAAGGTACCGGTTTTGGACTTTTTCGAGAATCTCGCGCCGCTCGAAGTGCTCGAGCCCGCTCTTGCCTGCGAGGCGTGCGAGTGCATCATCGACCGGGATCACGAGCAGGATGGTCTTGTCCGGCACAACCGACCACCCGTTGTGCATCGCCCGGAGCCATCCCTCCGGATCGGGGATTATGCCGGCCAGCGTCACCGACTGGTAGGCAAACCGGCTGTCCGAGTAACGGTCTGAGATCACGAGTTTTCCCTGCGCGATTGCCGGCCGTATAACGGTTGCAAGATGAGCGGCATGATCGGCGACAAAGAGCGTGGCCTCCGTGATGGGATCGATCTGCTCGGCAATCGCTTTACGGACGGATTCCCCCACCCACGTTGCCCCGGGCTCCCGGGTAAAGACCGGGTCGAGATCAGTAAGCCGGTCTTTGAGTGCCGTGACGAGCGTGCTCTTCCCGGTCCCGTCGATACCTTCAATGGTGACTAGCAACAGTTTCCCCTCCGTATCCATTCGGCCGGCACTGCACCTTTGTGGAGTGCAGTCGCGATGATGGCGCCATCAAAGCCGGCGTCCCGGATAATTTCGAGATCCGTAACAGATGCAACCCCGCCGCCATAGAGCAGACGGCCGTCATAGGCAGACCGCCATGATTCGAGGATGCCGGCCCCGGCCTTAAGGCCGTTCTCCGTCCCGACAAACCCGAGGTTGAGGAGAATGCACCCTTCAAAATCCAGGTTCCGGGCAGACCTGAGCACGGATTCGGGAGTGGTGCCTGACGGAATCACGAGCCCGTCTTTTACGTCAACGCTCAGGTAGCCGCCATGGTACCGCGAGAGATCGGCCCCGCCCGTCTCGGTACCGACAATGTTTTTGATGTGCAGCCCGGCAAGGTAATCACCCGGCGAGCGCGTACCCCGGTCGACATAGCAGCATTCCACGAGGCTCGCACAGCGGCGGATGAGTGCATCGTGGGAACCGGTACTTTCGATCCGGTCAAGGTCTGCGATGTAGATATATTTCGGTGCGATGGCCTCGATAAAACCAACCGGTTCTGCCGTCGGAGAAAGCCCCCAGTCGAGCGGTTTGTAGGTCTCACGGAGCCCGGATTTCCCGTGAACGACCATATTGCCCCGCAAATCCATTGCAAGCACCAGTTCCATCGGCAACGTAACCACTATTAGGATAAAAGATCATTAAACTTTATGCAATTGTTGGTCAGCCCCAGCTCTATTTCCGAGGCTCAGTGTTCCGTTGCTGCCGATATCATTGACGTCAAAAAACCTTCTGAGGGGTCGCTGGGCGCCAATTTTCCATGGGTGATCCGGGAGATCAAAACGTTTGCGAAAAAACCGGTGAGTGCAGCGATAGGGGACTTTCCCTACAAGCCAGGCGGCGCCTCTCTGGCCGCATACGGGGCTGCCTGCGCCGGGGCGGACTATATCAAGATCGGGCTTGCCTTTTCCGGGGAAGGCCATGCCCGCGAAGTGATAGAGGCGGTCACCAAAGCCGTAAAAGATGAGTTTCCCGAAAAATTTGTGGTCATTGCCGGGTATTCCGATTACGAGCGGATGGGCTCCATTTCCCCGTTCGATATCTCACCCCTCGTTGCTGAGTGCGGGGCCGACCTGGCGATGATCGATACCGGTATCAAGGATGGACGGAGCACGTTCTCCTTCATGAACGAGGCAACGCTTGCACGTTTCACTGCACAAAACAAGAACCTTGGTATCGGCACTGCCCTTGCCGGTTCGCTCAGGTTCGACGATATTGATGCCTTAAAACGCATCGATCCGGAAATTATCGGGGTCCGGGGCATGGTCTGCGGGGGCGACCGGAATGCAACCATCCGCGAAGACCTGGTAAAGACAGCAATGGCCATGATCCGGTAACATACCGGATAAAAAATTTAAAAAAAATCCCGTTACCGGGATAATAGAACAGGTGAACTATGTACACAAAAAAACTGAATGTTCCCCTCTCCCTCACATTTGACGATGTGCTGCTTGAACCGCTGGAATCCTGGACCGAGCCTGCTGAAACCGATACCAAAAGCCGGTTCACGAAAAACATCGGGCTAAATATTCCGCTTGTCTCGGCCGCAATGGACACGGTGACCGAATCGGCCATGGCCATCGCACTTGCCCGCGAGGGTGGGATTGGCGTGATCCACCGGAACATGACCGCCGAACACGAGCTTCAGGAAGTCACCTTTGTCAAGCAGGCCGAGGAACTTATCGAGCGTGACGTCCTGTATGTGGAGGACACCGCGACCGTTTCCGATGCCGAAAAACTGATGAACCAGTACAGCATCGGAGGTGTGCCGGTCGTCGGGAATTCTAAGATCATCGGGATCGTCTCCCGGCGTGACGTGCGGGCCATTGTCTCCCGGCGCGGCGAGGAGAGCATTAAGTCGATCATGACAAAAAAGCCGATCACGGCTGCTGAGGATATAACTCCCGAGAAGGCGCTTGAGGTCATGTACACGAACAAGGTCGAGCGCCTGCCGGTGAGCGATAAAAAAGGCAGACTAATCGGAATCATCACGATGCAGGACATTCTCGAAAAGCGCCAGTACCCGCGTGCGACCCGGGACAAAAAGGGCAATCTCCAGGTGGCAGCGGCGGTCGGGCCGTTTGACTTCACCCGGGCGACCCTCCTTGACGAGCGTGGCGTGGATGCCCTTGTCGTCGACTGCGCCCACAGCCACAACATGAAGGTAGTGGCGGCAGTCAAGGAGATCAAGGCGAGCGTAAAAGCTGATGTGATCGCCGGCAACATCGCGACCGCGAAAGCCGCAGAGGAACTTGTCAACGCAAACGTTGATGGTATCAAGGTAGGTATCGGCCCGGGCTCGATATGCACGACCCGGATTGTCGCAGGCACGGGTGTCCCGCAGATCACCGCAATTGCGCAGGTCGCTGATATCGCGTCAGATGCAGACGTACCGATCATCGCTGACGGCGGCGTCCGATATTCGGGAGATATAGCAAAGGCGATCGCTGCCGGTGCAGATACCGTGATGATGGGGAGCATGTTTGCTGGTACCGATGAGGCGCCGGGGAAGGTCATCACGATTAAGGGCCGGCGTTACAAGCAGTACCGGGGCATGGGCTCCTTAGGCGTCATGAGCTCGGGCCAGTCCAGCGACCGGTACTTCCAGAAGAAGGGAATCGGGGCGACAAAGTTCGTGCCCGAAGGTGTGGAAGGCGTTACCCCGTACGTCGGGCACGTGGGCGAGGTTATCTACCAGCTCGTGGGCGGTCTCAAGTCAGCGATGGGCTACACGGGTTCTGCCACGATTGCGGATATGCACAAGAAGGCCCGGTTTGTCAGGATCACAAACGCCGGCATGACCGAGAGCCACCCGCACAACATCCTGATAACAGACGAAGCGCCGAACTACCGGCTCTTTGAATAATTCTTTTATAATCTTTTTTCGCCGGTGGCCTGCCTCCATCCCGTACATAAAATAGTGGTGCGGGAATAGTATCGTGCATACACTCTCAAACGGAGTTGAAATGTCATGGCTAACGACAAACTGTATACACTCCCCAAGCTGCCGTACGATTATGCGGCGCTCGAACCGTACATCTCAAAGGAACAGCTGACCCTGCACCACACGAAGCACCACCAGGCCTACGTGACCGGTGCAAATGCGATCTTCGAGAAACTGGACAAGGCAAGGAAAGACAAGGCCGACCTTGACATCAAGGCGACATTAAAGGAACTCTCCTTCCATGTCGGGGGTTACAAACTCCATAACACGTTCTGGGAGAACCTTGCCCCGTCCGGAAAAGGTGGCGGTGGTCTGCCCAAAGGCGAACTCGCAAAAGCGATCGACGAGGAGTTCGGGTCGTTTGAGCGTTTTAAAAAGGAGTTTACCCTGGCGGCGTCAAGTGTCGAGGGCTCCGGCTGGGCGGCTCTTTCCGTGAGCACAACGACGCATCACCTGCTCATCAACCAGATCGAGAAGCACAACGTGAACGTCTACCCGGGATTCCGGATCCTGCTCGTGCTCGATGTCTGGGAGCATGCGTACTATGTGGACTACAAGAACGACCGGGCAAAGTATATCGAGGCGTTCTGGAACCTCGTGAACTGGGATGCGGTAAACAAGCAGTTTATCACGCATCTGAAAAAATAAACGAGTCCTTCACATCTCTTTTTTTATAAGTCCGGCCGTTTCTGCCGGTAAAAAAAACAAAATAGGAATTTTTACGGGCCGCAATTTATACGACAAGCTGTTTTGCCCGGAACCGGTTCCGGACCTTGTCGGAGAAGTATTTCCCGACAGCGCTTGAACTTATGAGATCTGCATAGACTTTGGAAGGAACACCCGAGTACTGGTAAACAAGTCCTGAGTGAAATTCGATCTCCAGGTTTTTCATTGCATCATCATATCCCACGGAGCGCAGGATGCAGGACTTAACGGACTGTCTCTCCAAAAACATCACCATTATCTTATTAGTGCGCTGGAGGGTTAATAGTTTTTATAAAATAAAAAATATCCAAATGGCAGGATCCTTCATCCTGTTCCGGGTGGCCATGCCGGGGGGTTTTCACGCGGGGGGTGTCAACCTTTTTAGTGGCAGGTGCCCCAATCTTTGGACCTTCTCCGGACAAAATCGCGAAACGCGGTTGTCACATGTACATGTGACAAAAATCAGCGGGATCACGCCGGACGATCCGGGTCGGGGGCGGCTAGAATTTTTGCGGGACTTCATGCGACCCCTTAGGGGGTACCCCCTTGGTATGTGGGGTCTAAAAAAACAGCCATTTACAAAGAGCGTGGGGAAGGGCAGCTTTCAAAAAAAAAAGAAAACTTTGTAGGAATTCTGAACAGAGTGCGAGACATGGTCTGATACTTTTTTTACTTGCGTTATCGTACCCGGTTTGTTCTGGTGTGAAACGAGGGAAATTCGCCATCCTCTTCGGTCTTGCCTAAGAAGAAATCGTTATATGAATGCCAGTCTCTTGTACTAGTAAGATTACGGAGAAACCGAGGAATTTTAATGAAGAGAAATATTCAGATTGAAGCGTTGAATCAGATCCCCCTTGAAAAACAGCGGATTGAACTTGTTGAGCGCAAATGCCTCGGTCATCCCGACAGCATTGCAGATGGCATTGCAGAGTCAATCTCCCAGGCACTCTGCAAGGTGTACCTTGAAGAATTCGGAGTGGTCCTGCACCACAACACCGACCAGGGAGAAGTCGTCGCGGGAGAATCGTGCCCGAAATTCGGCGGCGGAAAGATGATCCGGCCAATCTACGTTTTAATCGACGGCCGGGCGACAAAGCAGTTCAATGGCATCACCATCCCTACCGATGTGGTCGCGGTTGAAGCGGCGCACGCGTACCTTCACAAGATCCTTCCCGAACTCAACCTGACCCGGGATGTTATGATCGACAGCAGGCTCGGGACAGGTTCGACCGATCTGCGGGACGTCTTCAAGCCCCGGCAGGGCAAAGTTCCCCGTTCCAATGATACTTCGTTTGGTGTCGGGCACGCACCGTTCTCAGATGTGGAAAATATCATCAGGAATTCGTCAAACTATATCGACACAAAACTCCGCAAGAAGTATCCCGCTATCGGGCAGGATATCAAGATCATGGGCCTGCGTGACGGGAACACGATCACGCTCACTATCGCCTGCGCCATTGTCGACAAGTACTGTGCGGATATAAACGAATACAAGGACTACATGGCTCTCCTGACTGAAGAGATCGGGAAGGTTGCAAAGAAGAGCACGAAGCGCAAGATCGTGGTCAATGTTAACACTGCCGACGATATCAAGAAAGAGAGTGTTTTCCTGACTGTCACAGGTACTTCAGCTGAAATGGGCGACGACGGATCGGTCGGCCGGGGCAACCGGTGCAACGGGCTTATCACCCCCAACCGCCCGATGAGCATGGAAGCAACGAGCGGCAAGAACCCGATCAACCATATCGGCAAGATCTACAATCTCCTCTCGACCCAGATCGCACAGGAATCGGTGAAGAAGGTTGACGGAATCGAGGAGATGTACGTCCGCCTGCTCTCCCAGATAGGAAAACCGATCGATCTCCCGCTCGTCGCGAGCGTCCAGGTGCTGCCAAAGAAGGGCGTTGCCTTAAAGGAGATCAACGGCGAGATCCAGGCAATCGTCGATGACAACCTGGCAAACGTGACCAGCATCACGGAGAAGGTAATCCGTGGCGAACTCAAGACTTTCTAAAGCAAAAAAAAGCGATACACGGAAATCGCCTGACAAGTCCGGCGATCTCCCTCCTTTTTCCGGCATGATCCGGCTTGCCATCCCCAACAAGGGGAGGATCGCAGCACCGATCATGGAGCTGATGGAAAAAAGCGGGCTCCACCTGCCGGACATTGCCGAGCGCCGGCTCATCGCCCCCACGCTCGACCCCCACGTTGAGATCCTCTTTGCCCGGCCCATCGATATCCCTGAATACGTGGCAACCGGCGCTGCAGATCTCGGGATCACCGGCCACGACATGGTGGCCGAACGCGGGTCCGATGTCGAGGAACTCCTCGATCTCCAGATAGGGAAGGCAAAGCTCGTGCTTGCCGTCCGCGACGATGCGGAGATCTCCTCAGTCCACGATCTCAAAGGGGCAAAGATCGCAACCGAGTTCCCGACCATCACGAAGCAGTATTTTGCAAAACGACACGTGCCGGTCACGATTGTCCTTGTCGGCGGGGCCTGCGAGGCAACACCGCACCTTGGGATCGCCGATGCGATTGTCGATCTTTCGAGTTCGGGTAATACCTTAAAGACCAACCGGCTCCGGGTGCTCGACGAGGTGCTCGTGACCTCGACCATTCTTATCGCAAACCGCCGGTCGCTTGAGACCAAACGGGAAAAGATCGACGAGATCCACCTGGCCCTCGAAAGCGTGATTCGGGCACGCGGGCAGTGTTACCTGATGATGAACGTGAAACGGACTGCGCTTGAGAAGGTAAAAAGCGTGTTGCCCGGCCTCTCCGGCCCGACCGTTATGGATGTCGCGTCAACCGAGGATATGGTTGCCGTTCACGCGGTCGTGAACGAAGAACGGGTCTATGCACTGATCAACTCCCTGAAACGGGCGGGTGCACGGGACATCCTCGTTATGTCCATCGAGCGGATGATCCGCTGATCATCATGAGAATTTTTCCCGCCGTAGATATTCTCGGGGGCAGGTGTGTCCAGCTCGTGCAGGGAAAACGGGAGAGCGCAACCGCGTATGGCGATCCGCTCTCCTGTGCCCGCCGCTGGCTCGATGCCGGGGCCGATGCGCTGCACGTGGTCAACCTTGACGGTGCTTTTGGGGAGTCGGCAAAGAACGCCGACCTGATCCGGGCGCTCGTGAAGGAGACCGGTGTCGAGATCGAACTCGGCGGCGGGATCCGGTCCGTGGAGGACGGGGGCCGCTGGCTCGGGACCGGGGTATCGCGGATAATTCTCTCAACGTTTGCGATAAAAGAACCGGAGAGTATCCGCACCCTTGCACAGGAATTTGGCAGTGACCGGGTGATGGCCGGTGTCGATGCCCGGGGCGGGCAGGTTGCCATCCACGGCTGGCAGGAGACCGCTGGCGATTATATCGGCTGGGCAAAAACATTCGAGAGCCTCGGCGCAGGTTCCCTGCTCTATACGAACGTGGACGTTGAGGGACTGCAAAAAGGCATTGCAGCCGGACCGGTACAGGTACTCATCAGCAGCGTTCATATCCCGGTTGTCGTTGCCGGGGGCGTGTCCGGCCGTGCAGATGTAGCAGCTCTGCGGGAGGCCGGGGCGTACGGGGCGGTGCTCGGCTCGGCGCTGTACAGCGGTAAGATTAACCTTTCAGAGGCACTAGAGGAATCTGGATGAGAAAAGTTACGATTGCACGGGAGACAAA
>DAOQAA010000048.1:0-11361 GCA_035353675.1 Methanoregula sp.
GCAACCGACCGGGCCCGGGAAGGTTTTACTGAGATGGAGCTCCGGATCATGTTCGGCTGGGCGAAATCTTCCACCATGCCGGCAACGTACATCCACCTGAGCGGGGCGGATGTCAAGGCAAAGATCCTGAATAAGGCCGGGCTGGCTGAGGTAGAGGTCCCCGCTGGCGAGAGGCCGCTCGACCCGGTCAAGTGTCCCAGGTGTGGGATGCTGAACCAAAAGGGATTTTATACATGCGTCCGGTGCAACTCGCCGCTATCGGCGGAGGCCATGCGTGAGATCGGTATTGTCCAGAACCTTATGGGCAACATGGATGACCTAATCGCGTATGCCGAATGGAGGAAACGACAGGTATAAAAAAGTATATTACATTTTTATCTTAATATTTTCTCAAATTGTACAATTCTTTTCTCGTAATCTTCAATAAGTGACTGTATCTTCGGAACTAATTCACTCCATATCTCCTCATCCTGTTTTAAAGCATAAACGAATCCATCGGTATGCCGGTCGTCGATCTGACTCTGATATAATTCATCTGATAGTGTGTCTTTATACTGACTACAGATTTCCTCTACTGTGACATCCCTTCCAAACCAACGATAATGATTATTTACCGAAAGGCATGTGCTACGTAACACATCGCACCAAATACTTGTAGAAATATCAGGTGTATTGATCAAATACGAAGATTGTTCCTGATAAGTGGGAACGCGGGAAAAAAAATCCCTTGAATGATTGATATAAAAGTCCCATTTTTTTAATAGATCGGGAAAGAGATCACAATGACGATCAAGGAATTCTCTCAATTTGTCATATGACACGGGGGATTCTTTTTTCAAAAAAAATTCCGTGATAAAACAAAAACCTCTTGGTGAGAGATCGTAAATCTTCCTATTTTGGTCGGTTTTTCCTTTTACGATATCTTTTAATCGAATTAACCCATCATCCGTCAATGTTTTAAAACCCAATTGGGTTGTGGTGAGGGGGAACTTCAAGTCTTTACTTGTGCGATATGCATCTATTGGACCGTTTAGTGCGATATGAATTAGGATTTTACTTTGGTTTATTGGGAGGTTCATATCTCTATCAAATGTTGCCGGATTCTTTCTTTGAACGTGAGGTCCCGATTTTACCATAATAGAAACCACCTTTATTGATAGTATTATCTTTGGTAGTATATACCACTTCTCTTTGGTATATAATATTTGTATGTATTATATCTTTTATGGAACGCGATACGACTACAATCGCCCTTCATAAATCAACTGTGCAACGTCTCGGAGAGCATGGCAGATTCAACGAATCCTATGAGGATGTCGTCACCCGGTTACTCAATCGTGCTGAAAATACCCCGGGGGCAGGAGTGGGGCCGTGAGTTCGGCACAATCTCCACCTACTGTCACACGGGCCGCGCTCGAAGCATTTGAGCACCAAAGCGGTCTGCGGGATGTATCAAGGTTTCTCATTGAGACCCACCGTGTAAATATTGCACCAACGCGTGCGGAACAGGAGAGGGAACAGCATGGATGCCCTGCTCTCTCCTGAAACATTTATGCCGGAACATGTGGCCGGCATACTGATACTGCTTAACGCGGTAAATGGTGATCTCGAAAAATTATCCCAAGAGCAGGTTGCTCGAATACGGGATATTTTACACCTTGATGACTGCCGATCCATTCAGGACCTTTTACTGGCGGGGGAACTATGATCCACCTCGCAAACAACCCCGGCCAAACAGCCCAGGCAATTGTTGACACCATCGAAGCCGGACGGATCACAACTGCCGGCCAATGGCAAGATGTAATCACTCACATCCAGTATTTACCGCCGCGGCTCCGAGCGTGGACGCTGGCCCAGATCCGCGCTATCTCTGGCGATGTTGCAGCTGATTATCTCCAGAGCAGAATGGTTTTAGCACGGAGGACACCTGCATGTCAGAAGTGATTCCCGCACGACAACCCACCATAAAAACATGCGATCCGCATTTCGACATAATCGTAAAGCAGAGAGAATCAGAAGATGCACTTGAGCGTTTTTCCGCGATGCTTGCCGAAATGTCACCAATGGAATTGTCGGAATATCGAAAAGCATCATCGGCATCTCTCACCCCGGCGCAAACCATCTGTCTTAATGCGGCAATGGCGGCAGCAGGGATACCCACATCACCGACAATACCTGCGAACTTCGGGAGATTTACCGGCATGACCCGGGATGAGCTCATACGCTTCCGGGCAATGAACAGACTGGGGAATATACCCGACAAGGATCTCTTATATGCCGCACTCAAGGCAGCACAATTACCCCCGACAGCGTCAATACCTGCAAAGCATAGCGAAGCACTCCCGGACTGGCAGCACCCGGATTATCCTGATGAAAAGATCGCGGTCATGGATCAACGGTCCCTATGTAATGCTCTCGAAAAATTACAGCGTCTCCCTAATGGGTATGACCTGATGGAAGCGGACCTTCTGCGAGATACACTCACTCAGGCAGTCCGTGATCCAAAGATCCATGAGCGATACGAGACGATGGAACGGGACAAACTAGCTAATCAGGAACAGGCTCGTCTTGACAGGTTCACCACTACGAGCAGCACCGGAGTAGCGCATCTCCAGCATCCCGCTATCGCTGATGATTTACACGAGCAGTTCAACACCGTGAGCTTCAACAAAACACTCTTTGTTTACGACAAGGAGCGCGGCATCTATCGGGAGAACGCGGGGGATCTGGAGCAGGCGATCCGCATTATCATCGAAGAGACTGGTGCGAAATGCAGCATAACCCGGGACACCAGGGACATACTCGCATACCTGCTTGCCACCAGTCCCCGGCTCGAATACCCGTTTAATCAGGTCAAGGATATGATCCCGCTGGAGAACGGCATCTTAAAACTTGATGCAGAAACGGGGAAGGGGGAACTACTTCCCCACGGTCCACAACATTTGTTTACCTATCGTATTCCTGTCACCTACAACCCTCTGATAAAAACCGATGCAGTCCGGGATCTCCTGCTTTCATGGGTCGAACCGGAAGACGTGCCGCTCTTGATTCAGATCGCAGCCCAGGCAATCC
The DNA here is from genome assembly GCA_035353675.1 of Methanoregula sp. GTDB lineage: Archaea > Halobacteriota > Methanomicrobia > Methanomicrobiales > Methanospirillaceae > Methanoregula. Next base: position 3,073 of record DAOQAA010000048.1, read on the forward strand.
TCCAGACCCAGCTCCAGACCACTTACAAGAAATCATACATCGTCCAGGGAGAACCGAACGCCGGGAAAAGCACATACATTGAGTTTTTAACCGGATTCTTCGGGAGTGAGCAAATATCGTCACGCTCCCTCCAGTCCCTATGCGATGATCGTTTTGTTGCCGGGGATCTGGAGGGTAAAGTGCTCAATATCTACGATGACCTTTCCGAGATTCCGCTGGAGAACGTAGGGACATTCAAAGCGTTTACGGGATCCTGCCGGCACAACATCGAACGGAAGGGTAGGCAGTCCTATAAGGGCATGGTTACGTGTCCGCATGTCTTTACCTGCAATCACCCGCCGAAATACCCTGACGATGTGAAGTATGACGCGGCATTCTGGGAGCGGTGGGAGTATGTATCGTTCCCCTATTCCTATGAGGTTGACGATACCTTCACGACCCGCATGTTCACCACGGAGATGTACACAGGATTCCTTAACCTCGTTTTAAAGGCCATCGTCACCATCCGGGAAAAGGGCAGGCTTACCGTCAACCGCGATGCTGAAGGAGTTATGGAACGCTGGAGCATGGCAGCAGACCCGCTCTGTCAGTTCATCCGGGACATGATGACCGAAAGTGCCAGAGCTTCCGAGATCGCCATGTTCGACCGGAAAAAATTCTTTGAACAGTATCAGAAATTTTGTGACAGCGAACACATAGATCCGAGAAAAAGGATCCCCTCTCAAAACAAGTTTACCCGGGATCTCCAAGCGTACAAACTGACTCCCACCAAAACATCAATGCGAATCGGTGAACGGAAGCATAACCTCCCGGTTTACCAGGGCCCGTACTCTTGGAATGGCAATTACAACGACGTAAAACCTGAGCCAGTGGGGATTTTATGATGGCTTTTTCTGGCTCCAAGTACTCCTTATTTTTTTTCTCACTCTCGCACACGGAAAAGTACAAAGTACAAAATATATATGGGGGGTATGGCTCGAAAATGTCGGAGTACTGGAGTCATGGCATATCTCAAAATTATCCGATAAGGGACATATTCGGAGGTAAAATCAGATGAAAACCACAGAAAAAAACGAGAATAACGAAGGAAACACCAACGCTCTTGGAAAAAATGCGGAGCCACTCACACGCGATCAGGTCCTCCGCTTATCCAGCCAGACGATCCGACAGCTCCACAAACGGGTGAGCGGTACGCGGTTTAAGATGCAGAGTTCGGACAACGCGAAGCTCTCCCACATCCGGGCGCTCGTGCAGGTCCTTCAGGTGTACAGCTCCCTGTTGAAAGACCACGAGATTGAGGATCTGGAGAAGAGGATTGAAGAACTGGAGAAAATGAGGCAACGAGAATGAGCAGAACCATCGAGCAACTAAAAAAGCGGGCTGAAAAGCTCGCAGAGCAGAACGGAGGCAACGCGGTCCTGGTTTGCATACCGGACAACGGCAGGAACCCGACACTCGGTATTGGCAGGCAGGGCAGCGTTATTGTGTACGACAAGGATCACCCGGCAGAATCGTTCATGTCACCCGCGGAGCAGCGCAACTCCGTCTGTGTCAACATCGATGAGGAGGACTCGGGATTATGACCCGCCTGGAAAACCTAAAAAGCCGGGTAAAGGCACTCGCACCTGCAGCACAGCCGGAGGTCAATCCGGTAAGCTGGATGAGCGATGAGGAGATCGATCGGCGGGCCCGTGAGATCCTTGGGGGGAATACGGACCATCTCGATCCGGATCTCGTACGGCAGGCCCGTCATATTCGTGACCGGAGGGCCCGATCATGAGTGAGGGCAAGATCATCAACCTCTCCAAACGTCTGGCATCGCTGGAAAAACAGAACCCTATAGTTCCTCCCGATTTTGATGAGGAAATGGCAGCCATAACCGCAATCGTCCTGGAAGTATGGCCCACGTTCGAAGAGGATAATTCGGACCTACTCAGCCCTGGGGGAGTATCCCGTTGTTTCGCCGATCCAAGATACCGGGAGATCGAGCGGCGTGTCTTTGCCCGCATGGAAGCACAAACGCCGTCATCGGTCAATGCGGATGGGGTGTGATGAGGTGACTACAATCAACCATCTTGTTCAGAGAATCAGAACTTTGGAGAGAAGTGAGCACGGCCAGGACCCATCGATCCGGTGGTGGGTTGACAATGTTGGCCCGCTGATCGAGGCGGTGAATAAAGATCCTGATGCGGGTGTTGCGATAGGGGAGACACTCGAGGATCTTGATGTCACACTCTCAAAATTATCAGGATTTTACCAGGTATTCGACCCGGCAGAATGGGAGAGGATCAAAGAGGCGATTCTCCGGGTCCTTGACGATTACCCCGAAGTTCGGGCCGCGTATCTGGCAGGAGTGGGGGATAAAAATAGCACGGGAGCGATGAGGCCGTCTCCTTAATTAAGGTACTTCAACGGCGGAGCTCAATCACATTTACCTAAAGTTAACGAGGAAAAACCATGTCAATGATCACAATCCCAAAAGAAGAGATCTCCCGGATGGACGATCTCATAAAAAAACAGGATGCGACGATCAGGCAGATGATGGCATCGTCTACGATGATATTTGGGGCGCACCTGTTCGACGTTATGGTGATGTACCAAATGCATATCCGTCTTTGTGAGGTAACCAGCGCGGCAACACCGCTCACGCCCGGTCTCACCGACAAAGAGCGGAAGGAATGTTCGGATCGGACTCTCGCTGAATTGAAAACACTACTCCCGAAATTTAAAGAGGCGGCTGCAGCGTTTAAGAAATTCTGCGATGAGAACCCGGAATTCTCGACGATCTTCGCAAAAGAGGCGAAGAAGAATGAGGTGATGATATAATGGCAAAAACAGCGAGTCAAAAAAACAACCAGATGAAAAACCAGTCGAACACTAAAATCGAACGGGGACCGCATCCCATCAACATTGGAGGGGAACAATTTTTCCTACAGTTCGACGCGCCGGATGTCGTGGCAATTGAAAGCTTGTTGGGAATTGGAATCTCCCGACTTTTCAGGCCAGAAACAAGAGGCGTTCGGATCGCGTGTGCCTTTATGTGGGGTGGATTAAAAAGAAAACTACCTGATGGGCGTCTTGTGAATGTTTTCCGTGACAATACTTTCGACTCCTTTGGATATTCTGCTACACCTTTTGCATTTATCGATGTGAAAAAGACATCTGATATGATACTGAAGTACCTGCAGGATCCGAATTCAAACGGAATGTATGGACTTTTCGAAGAGTTCGCAAAGGCGTTTATTACATCTGGCTGGGCCAGAGTTGACGATGTCCCAACGTCGGCAACCGCTTCTGTCCAGTGAGATGATCCATAATGGCAAACGATGAGGTAATTGGAAGTCTCTGGGTAAAAATCGGTCTGGACTCATCCGGTTTGATAGGGGGGCTTGCCAGCACAGCGGCACAGTTCGACGTTCTCATGATTGCAGGACAGACCGCATTAGGCGCTTTAGAAAAAGCGTTTGATCTGACTGTCGGAAAAGCCGAGAAACTCCAGGAAGAGATCCAACATTTTTCAAATGTCACGGGTATGTCGACAGACGCCACTCAGAAATGGCGTTCGGCCTGTATTGCAACAGGAACGAGTTTTGACTCATTAACTTCATCTCTCACGTTCCTAAACAGCCGGATCACCGACACTGGTACTTCGGGTGATGAACTTCGTCAACAGATGGCCGCTATAGGAATCTCTGTTAAGAATCTAAATGGAGACTATGTCGATAGTGATACACTCTTACAGAATATCCTCATCAAACTTAACGAGATGCCATCAGCTCAAGAAAAAGATGCTGCAGCCCGGGAGATCTTCGGTCGGTCATGGTCCAACCTTGCGGATATGATTAATGACTCTGACAAAGCACTCAAATCTTACCAAAGCTCGACACCGGCCTTTTCTCAACAGGACTTGAAAAATATTGAAGAATGTAAAAATGCATGGGCCAGTATTGCGGATAGCATCACCATAGCCGGTGCAAGGATAGGTTCTGCAGCGATCAACGTGAATAAAGCGTCACGGGATGCGATGGTCACAGCGGCACTTGCCGATCCCAACGGCTTTTATTCCAAACGCATTCTCGAAGATGAGGGGCTATTCCCCAACGGAAAATCTTATGCCGATGTATTCAATGAGTGGATGACCAAACAATCAAAAGAAGATATGGCGGCAACCAACGCGGCTGCGCGTTCTACCCTCAATTTAACAGATCGGTTCAAAGATCTTGACAATGTGCATATCGAACTCATCGAGACAATGGGTGATCTTGCCGATGCTGAGAAAAACCGTGATGCTGCAACAAACCAGGCCGATTATGACGATTGGTGCGCAAAAGTCCAGACTTATAAAAACAAGATCGATGAGTTAACCGAAAGCATCAACAAAGTCGCAACCGCTACAAAAACTATAACATACCCATCCGGCTGGTCAGACAAATCCATCGTAGGAAGCCCCGGTTCAGAAGAACGCTCGTTTATGATGGACGAGATGAACAATGGTGCGGATTATCAGACCGCCTCGGACGCATGGAGAGACGGGGCGCATTCGTACTCAAATGCCGGTGATTTCGTCACTGCCGGGTTCAATTACGATTCTTCTGCGTTCCTTGCCGCGGGAGGATCACAGGAACAGTGGGATCTTATATTCGGCAACAGCACAAAGTCGGGGTCCGGCACAACCGGCAGCAAAACCGCAGTAACCCCCGGTAGTGTTGAGCAGACCAAATCGATCCAGTCCGAGTACGACTCACAGGAGAAGGCCCTGCAGAAACTCACCGGGGCATTCAAAACAGAGTACGACAAGCAGGGTGGATATTACAAGGATTTCCTCAATCTCCTCACAGTAGAGCGGGAAAAGAACTATCCTATCCTCGAAACACTGGACCTCACCCACTGGGCCACATCGGAGGAGATCGCCCGGGTTGCCGAGCAGAAAATGCTTGACTTCATGGCAACGGCGGTCAATTTCGGCGGGCAGAACCCGATCATCCAGAACATGATTGTCGTAAGTAAAGACGGCCCGGACTGGACACCCCCGGCATTCGTAGCCGTTACCGCTCCGAAGCTCACCAGTGCCGATTTCTCATCAGTGGGTGCATCCGTGCAGGCAATTGTTGCAAAAGGCATGGGGGACGGCGTTTCCGGTACGGCATCCGCAAAGAAAGCCGCCAGTGATGCGGGAATCGTTGTCCAACAGACCTTCAACGGGGTTGATCTTAGTGACCCGGATAAGATCGGGAAAGCCGCAGCCAAAGGGGTCAACAGAGCATTAGCCGGTGTGGAGTATATTGGCGGGTCGATGATCTAACCCCCTCTCAAAACAGCCTTTTTTCTTATTTTCCGGTTCACGTCTCTTTGTCTTTAATGCGATTCAGTATAACGATTATACAATTTCGTGTTACTCAATAATACGGAATATCAATATTCCAAAAGAATCGCAAATGAAGGGCAGGATACCATATACTTCTATACAAAAGTATACGTTTTTAAATACTACATGCACCTATCAATAATCATGGCATCTGCTCTGACATGCAATTCGTCCAGGTTGCTCGTACCCGATGAGGCAAACAAGATCCGGGACAGGATCGAGAAACCATCACTCCGAGCACTCTATGACCTCTTACTTTATACCGGGCTCCGATTGGTAGAGGTAAAGCAACTGGCAGAGAACCCGGCAATATTCGACCCGGATCGCAGGACCATCACCATTAAGAGCGGCAAGACCCGGGCCTCCCAGCTGTCCCGTAATGTCTGCCTTTCGGACAAGGGACTGGAGGCCGTGGTCGAATATCTGAAAAATCCAACAGTACCCACGTCACCGCACGTATGGCAGGACAACCTTATACGCTGGAGCAGGCGCGCGGGTCTCCCGGATCTCCCAGGTCGTGAAGGCAGCGCAAACCCGACAGGGATCACCGTCCGCACAACTAGGAAGAGCTGGGAATCGTGGTTGCTCTCAGCATACCCGGATAAAGTTATCAATATCACTCTCTCCCAGGGACATACCGAAACAACGGCGTTAAGACATTACTTCAATATCTCATTTACCCCGGCAGAGCGGGCTGCTATAAAGGACGAGACCCGGGGATGGTCCTGTCAGTAAGAACAGGTTTATTTTTCTTCAAGAGAATCATTCGATCTTCGTGATTACCAGGCACTTCTTATCCGGGTGATTGGTGATCAGAACCTCTTCATTATCTTCGAATGGAAACGCGCTATCGGATGCAATTTTGGCAGGTATTGAGATATACCGTGTACCGGCTTTTCCGGCAACTACAATTTTTCCCTTGGCTTGCAGGCTCATACATTGTAATTCGCATAGTAAATTATATATGTATTTGCCTTGCATTAGTTAATATACAATGTAAAATGCATTGTAAAATCTTGGAGTGAAACATGAGAACAAAAACAGAAAACAACGAATTGGTAAAGATTGAGGTCGAAATTCCGGCGGATTATGCGAAGTTTATCGAGGAGCTCCAAAGATACCGCAACGAGCCGGTCTGTATTGCTGAATATATCCAGGGTAGTATAAAGTGCCTCCTTGATGGGGAATACTGCTGGATGTGTGATCAAGATGGGGGGAAGGCCAATCAAATGTTATTGCTTCTCGAATCCGGAGAGGAGGCGGAGGCCTGATCATGGATATCGACATCACTATAAAAGGCGGGGAAGAACTGTTGAAGCTCCACCCCAAGAAGTATGAAAGAATCGAAGAGAAGATCGGCAATATGTTCATGGATGGTTTCCCGGAAGTCACCAGCACATGCATTGACCGGGAAGCGTGGGAGACCTCCCCGCGCTCGGAGCAGGACCGGCTGAAAGAAATCACGACTGTGAGAATCTTCATGGAAGGCGGCGGCTCTCTGATTGAAATCGATACGGACGCGTATTTCGAAATGGTGGGAAAAATAAAAGCCCTGGTGAAGGAGACGTTTCCCCAAGTCCTGTATTGTGATGTCGAATCATGGGGCTTGGGGTACTATCGCGGTGACCAGGTCCGAAAGGCACTTGCCGATATCCTCAGCGAAGGAAAATTCATAAACGAATTGGCGTCGGCAATCCGCGATCTTCCGGTGGAGACCGCAGGAAAGGTGGCAGAACCTATCCTCAAGAAGGAATTGGCCCATGCCTAACCACGAAGCCCCGGCAACATGGTCAATCAACATCATTGAAGCCTAACAAAGGGAAAACCACGCCCCTCTCTTTTTTCTTTTATTCTGTCAATTAACAACCATGGTGAAGAAGGTAAAAGCAACACCGAAAACCGTTGAAGCCATGCGCCCATCGGCCTTGCGGGAAAGTACCGGCATGAGCGATGCAAGACCAACGCCGTTCAAGCGGTCGGAACTGGACACGATGAGCCCGGGCATGGTAGAACTGATCGAGACCGGGGCTCGGATGGGCCTTGCCGTGATCGACGAGAACGAAGGTGAATTGAATGTCTGGCGAGAACCGGTCTGCCAGCGATGTAAAAGGAGCATCCCCCATGATGCGAACTACTGCCCGTATTGTGCTCGGCCCGTTGCATACAAGGCCCCGCAGGCATCAACCGAAGCGTGCCCGGTCCACCGGGGAACTATCAAAATTCTCAAGAGAATATTCCCGGCAGAAGTTGTTGATGTTGCGCTTCGTGATGGAACGCTGAAGCTTGTGAAAAAAAGCACTGGTAAAGGAAATTATACAGAAATCCCGCCGGAAGGTGCCCACATGAGCGAAGCCGCAACCAGACCGCCGACCCCGGCAACCCTCAAGATGCTGGATAGAGCCCGGGAACTGTTCGGGAAAGACTTGATCGACAGCATGGTCGAGCAGGGCGAATATCGGATTATCGACGAATCGGAAATTGATCAAATGGTGAGCGAAAAACCGAAATTGAAAACGGCAGCATCAAGCGCATGAGCTCACTTAATTAAACCCTCTCTTTTTATTCTCCTGTTGGTGTTTCTTCATATCCTTCAACTCAAGTCAATCGCAAAGAAGGCCGGGAAACGTCCTCATATCGTGGTTCTGTTGGCGTTTCTCTGCTAGTGTGTACTGATGGGTAAAGGAAATGAAGAAAGGCTGTTTTTGAGAATGTGACAAAACAAGAAAATGCGAGGGATGGGATTCGAACCCAAGAACTCCTGCGAGACTAGGCCCTGAACCTAGCGCCGTTGACCTGGCTTGGCTACCCTCGCACCAACTCATTTTTTGTGCTCGATTGCAACCTCACCAGCCGCCATGTCCTGGCTTGTGGCCCTGAACCTGGCGCCGTTGACCTGGCTTGGCTACCCTCGCGCTTGTATAGAT
>DAOQAA010000049.1:0-11199 GCA_035353675.1 Methanoregula sp.
GGATGGCCAAAGTGTTTACTCTCTCACAGAGGGTTCCCCTTTCAGCGATGCTCAGTTATTCAAAAGACCTCATCATGGTTCTGGATAATGAGTCCCGTATTGTCGAGATCAATGATACATTCCTGTCACTTTTGCATCTTTCACAAAAGGACACTGTCGGGAAAAATATTGCATATCTCAAATCCCCGGATGTGGATGTGCATGAACTTATCAATACTCTTTCAAAAAAAATGCCCGATGAGACGGAAAACACCCTTTCATTCCATGTAAAAGAAACCGGGGAACGCATCTTCAAGCAAAAGTCCATTCCGACTGTCTTTGATGACGGCGCCAAAGGGTTCACGATTATTCTTTCCGAAGTAACAAATGAGATCTTACGAGAGCGTGGGATCCGTGAATGGGAAGAGCGGTTCAGGATGATGGCAGAGAATATCCAGGACGGTCTCCTCATCCTTGAAAATGAAAAGTGCACTTTTGCAAACCGCAGGGTTGCCGAAATTTCCGGGTACACATTTGAAGAATTATGGGAGATGAATCCCCTTGCCATTGTCGCACCGGAAGACCGGGAAAAGATAGAACATACCTTAAATGAACGGTCGATGTCTGCACCGGGGCTTGTCGATTTCAACTGCCAGTTCCGGAAGAAAGACGGTGTATACTGGCATGGTTATGTCAGGATAACCACCCTCCTGCACGGAACTGTCCTGTACCGTTTTATTATTATGACCGATGTCACGGAACTCCAGTCAACAGGAGCTGCCCTTATTGAGAGCGAGCAGCGGTTCAGGATGATGGCGGAGAATATCCAGGACGCTGTAATTATTATTGAAAATGATAAGTTTGTCTATGTCAACCGGCGCATCTGCGAGATCACCGGATATACATTCGATGAATTGGGTACGAAAGATATGCATGACCTGACGACACCGGAAACACGGCTGATGATGGATGAACTCATGAGGAAATCCCGGACCTGTACAGAACCCCCGGCAAAATTCCAGGGCTGGATACTGTGCAAAAATGGTGAAAGACGGTGCATGTACGGGCAGATCAATTCCGTGCGGCACGGGGATATTGTCAGCACCTATTTTACGATGACTGATGTGACAGCATTCGCACAGCGAGAGCAGGAACTTATCGATCGGATTGCCACGCTCGAAAAACGTCTTGCGAAAGAACTGTAAGCAGGAACAAGGCTGACATTTTTATTCACGACCACGAAAAAAGTTCTGTCGGGGAATTCCCTAAAAACCATCTCTTTTTAATCTTGTTGTAACCACAAAACCGGGAGAAAACTGCATTTTACTCACATTTTAAAGGAAGCCGGTTTTAGCGCGCGAAAAAAATAAAAATGATTTATGGCTTTTTTGCAATGGATTCGATCAGTGTGTCCATCATTGCTTCACTGCGGTTCCTGAGACCAAAGCCGACAATAATCGCAACTGCAGCACCAATCCCAAGACCGATACCCCATGCAATGGGCGTCACAAACGTGTAGATGATGGTTAGATCGATCAACAACTGCGACAGCGCGAGAATTGCAATGACGAAGTACATGAAAATGCGAAGAATGAACAGTACCGGGGATATGAGCTGGACATTCTGGTAGGTATAGTACCGTGCAAGGAAGTTGATGAAATAATCCACGAGCAGGAGACCCACGACAAGAATAATAACAAATGCCACGATATGCGGGATGTACCCGATAACGGATGTCATCAATCTGCTTAAGTATTCCATGTTCAGGATGTCAACCGCGGCAAGGATTGCAATAAGATAGATAACGATCCGGGTAAAAATATCGCCGATGTACCCCACCGTAATCCCGGCATTTTTTACGGTTCCGCAAACCGATGCAAGATCTGCCCCCTTTTCGATGAGCGACTGTTCACTTATTTTATCAAGAATTATCCTGACAGCTTTTCCGAGTAAACGGCCAACAATCCAGCCGATAATCAGAACAACAAGTGCTCCCAGAATACCTGGAACATATGTCATAAGCGTTTCATACCACCGGGTTACAATGTCTGCAGGTAGAGAGTCCATATTGTTTCCTCAGATTGCTAATTGATATTTTCAGGTACTTAACCACAATTTAATATAAAGTTTGTTCTTATTGATTATATTTGTAGATTATTAAATAAGACTATAAATATACGGGATTTTCAGAGGGGGGCATTATAGTAAAAATGCAGCACATACCCGGAATTATGGTAAGAATATACAAAAAAATGAAAATTTCACGACGTTTCAGGCAGGCATACCTTAATCTGAAAGACGAATGGTTTTCACCCAAGAGCCTATGATGTCTCCCGCCTTTATGCCTCATATCTCACGTGGATTTTCGAATCAGGAGTTGAACAAAACCGGCGCGTAGGACCCTTCCAGATAAACCAATCCGGCTTTTTATCTCCCCCATACTTTACCGGAATCATAATTTTCATGCGCCCCCAGGATAAAACAGTGATATTTATTATAGTTGTTGACTATACATACCGCAAACTACTATAAGCCCAAAATATTATATGTACACTGGTTTTAAATCAACGAGGAATATACATGAAGTGCGATAAAATTTCCGGATTTTTTGCAGGTTCCAAAAAAACACCTGATTGTTTATACCGGACCACACCGAAGAACGCGTTGCTGTTTGGCGGAATGGTTCTCCTGGTACTTGCATTTGTTGCAGTAAGCCCGGTTGCTGCGGATTCAAAATATATCACCGGCAGCCCGGATTTAAACGCCCACATCATAGGGACAAACGAGTTCTCGCCCGGGGACGACATCAACCTGGGGATAGCAATTGAGAATAAGGGCTTGACCGAATACAAGATTGTCAAAACGGGGATCATGGACAGCAACGATGTCTCGAGCACGGCCAAACAGTTGACGGTCGCGCTGGGAGCCGGGAATGCGCCGGTTGTTGTCAAAGCAGACCCGCAGATCATCGGGGATCTTTTAGCGAGCGGCAGTGCGACCGCGACGCTCCATATCAAGGTAAACCAGGACGCGCCGGCGGGAACCTACACCCTTCCGATAGCGCTGAACTACACGTACCTGTATGAAGCAGAACAGTATGGCACAGACACGCTGGAGTACCGGTACAAGACCGTGAACAAGATCATCGATATCCCGGTCAAGATCAAGTCCGAGGTACAGATCGAAGTACCGTCAGTAAAGGCAGAGACCTTAAACGCGGGGAACGAGGGGTATGTAATTCTCACGGTGAAAAACATTGGGTATGAGAACGGCCGGAACGCTGCGGTGAAGATCCAGCAGAACGACGCGAGCCCGGTGTCGCCGTCTGAAGGGAGCGTGTATATCGGCGATTTCCCGCAGGGCGCGGTGGTTGATTGCCGGTTCCGGGTAGCGATCTCGGGAGATGCTCAGGAGAAGACGTATCCGCTCGACGTGCTGGTGCATTACAAGAATGCCGAAGGGGACTTTGTGGATTCAAAGGTCGAGACCATCGGTGTGCCGGTCGGGAACAAGGTAGCATTCTCGGTAATACCGGTTGCGGTCAACATGTCTGTAGGTGGGAAATCCGAGATCCGGGTAAAATACGAGAACACCGGCGGAGCAACAGCATATAACGCCCAGGCCCGGATCAGTGCAGTCGACCCGTTCACGAGCAACGACGACACGGCCTTCTTAGGCACGATGGCGCCGGGCGATATCCGGGAGGCTGCGTTCCTTGTGTCGACGGATGCCAAAGCCACGGCAAAAGAATATGGTCTTGATTCCGAGGTCATCTACCGCGATTCGCTTAACAACCAGATCACGTCTGACCCGGTCAAAGTCAACGTCCGGGTCGTCCCAAGAGAGGGTATTGTCGACCTGCTCGGACTGCCGGTTATTATCCTCATCATCCTTCTGGTGCTTGCCGGAGCAGGATACCTGGTCTACACGAAACGGACAAAACCCCAGTAAAAAAACGTTTTTTATGGGGGATCCCACAGGGAAAAAACCATAATACCTGGGAGAAATTACCACAAGTGAAGATAAAAGATGGGCCGGGATCAACCGGCACCCATCCAAAGTATACACAGGACTACCATGATTGATCAGATCTTCAGTACCATTGCACGGTGTGTCAACCGCCGGCCCAAACTGGTGGTAGGGGCAATAGCGGTCGTGTTTGTCATTGCCCTGGTCGGCATGACCATGATCACCATGGCGACCGGCAACGACACATACGTTGACAAGGATTCCCAAAGCGGGATTATAAACAACGAGTATTCCGACACGTTCTCCGGGGGAACATTAATCCTCGTCGTCGAGACCGGAGACCCTCTGGACCCGACAGTGCTCGACTATATGGACCGGCTGGAAGACGATATCCGGCAGCAGCAGAACATTGCGAGTACATCGAGTGTCGTGGACATTCTCAAACAGATGAACGGCGGCGTGCTGCCGCAATCGAAAGGCGAGATTGACGCACTGGTCGCGCAGATGCCCGAAGCGGTCCGGGCGATTGCCGTCCCGTCAAACGTGCTGACTCTCGTCTCGGTCCCGATGGTCGAAGGTCTCTCGGACGATACACAGACCGCTACACTCAAAAATATTGAATCGCTGGTCGCGACTTCCGAGCCGCCGGCCGGTGTTACAGTCTCAGTCTCCGGGAGCCCGGCGTTTTCCGACCAGATGAAGACCGCCATGGGGTCACAGATGGGTATACTGATTGGCTGCGCAATGATCCTGATGGTGATCGTCATGGGCCTGCTCTTTGCCTATGTCAGTCACCGGTTCCTGCCGGTGGTGTTCGTGGGCCTCGGCCTGACGACCGCCATGGGCCTGATGGGCCTGACCGGCACCCAGCTCAATATGGCCGTGCTCGGGGCGTTCCCGGTCATGATCGGGCTGGGGATCGATTACGCGATCCAGTTCCACGCCCGGCTTGACGAGGAGTCCCGGAAAGGATCCCTTGACGATGCAGTCTACGTAACCATTACCCGGACCGGACCGGCCGTGATGTATGCAATGCTCGCGACCTCGCTCGGGTTTGCGGCGATGTTTATCTCCACGATTCCCATGATCCGGTCCTTTGGTCTTGTCGCCATGATCGGGATCATGAGTTGTTACTGTATCTCACTTGTCGGGATACCGGCGCTCGCCCACGTTATTCATTACAAGCCAAAACCAGTTACCCCGCAGGTCTGTTATGCCGTGGGGACGGAAGCCTGCGATACCCTGCCGGCCAAAACGAAGAGTTCCTGGTCCTACGGACAGTTCCTTACCAATACCTCCGTGAAAATTGCCAAAAACCCGATACCAGTCCTGATGATCGCACTACTCATTGCCATCATCGGGTTCCAGTTCGACCCCCTTATCCCTATCGAAACCAGCGAGAACTCATTTGTCCCGTCCGATATGCCCGCCAAAATCCAGATGGATAAGGTCACCCGTATCCTCGGCGCGTCCAGTACCGCTGATTTCTACGTCCAGGGTGCCCGGATCACTGATCTCGATACGATACAATGGCTCCACGAGTTCCAGAATTATGAAATCGCAAAACATTCCGAACTGAACTCCGTCACCAGTATCGAAACCTACGTACTCGCCTACAATAATGGCGTGATGCCCCAGACCCAGAGCGAACTCGATGCCGTGCTCGACCGGATCCCCGCAAACATAAAAGACCAGTATATCAGCGGGTCTCTCCGCGGGGTCGTTAAGTTCAGTACCATCAAGATGGAAGTCCCTACCGAGGAGGACCTCAAGATCCAGATGGAAAATGATATCGCGTTCCTTGAACCCCCGCCGGGAATCTCCATTCAGCCTGTCGGGAGTTTCGAAGTCTTTACCGCACTTATCGGCGGGTTGTCGGAGTCAAAAGAGGCTATGACCGTCCTTGGGTTCGCGATGATCTTCGTGTTCCTAGCCCTCGTCTACCGGCACATCCACGCGATCTCGCCGCTCATTCCAATCGTGCTTGTTGTCGGCTGGAACGCCGTCGCCATGTATGCTCTCGGGCTTCCCTATACGCCGCTTACCGCAACCCTCTCGTCCATGACAATCGGCGTCGCTGCCGAATACACCATCCTCGTGATGGAACGGTACTCTGAAGAGGAAGAACGTCTCCACAACCATATCGCCGCTATCCAGGAAAGCGTCAGTAAGATCGGGACCGCCATCACGGTCTCCGGACTTGCCACCTTCTTTGGGTTCTCTGCTCTCTGTATCTCTTCCTTCCCCATCATCAGTAACTTCGGAGTCTCAACACTTATCGCCGTCGGGTTCTCCCTTATCGGAGCCATCTTTATTATGCCCGCCGTCCTCTCCCTCATGGGACAGTTTACCGAATGGGTTGAGAAAAGGAAGGCACAGCCGAATGTCAATGCAGAGGAAACATATAACACTGAAACATCTGACTGATTCAAAAAAAATTTGCTGAAGGTACTCACATGAAATTCCACAACACAATCGCCATCCTGATTGTAGCAGCAGTATTCTGCTGTATGCCCGCGCTTTGTGCAGACAGATACTCGGGAGGAAGCCCGGAAATTTCGGCCTATATCTCCGGAACAAACCAGTTCTTCCCGGGGGAGGACGCCACAATCACGGTCGTCCTCCAGAACAGCGCAACAAACACAACCAAAACTTTAGGCCAGGCCACATTAGCCGATGATGACATATCAACCACCGCAAAACTTGTCACGGTCGGCCTTTCTGCAGGTAACGCCCCGGTCGTTATCAAGACCGACCCGCAAAGTCTTGGAGATATCCGGAGTTCCGGGAGGGTCACGGCACAGTTCTCGGCAAAGATCACAAACGGTGCAACGCTTGGAGAATACCAGCTCCCCCTCTTTGTCCAGTATAAGTATCTCGATAATAATATCCGTGACCAGGCAACCAGCGCTACGATCCAGTATAATTACGTACAGGTCAACAAGACCATCCCGCTCACGATAAAAATAAAACCAGAAGTCCGGATTGACGTGCTCAATGTGACGGCATCGGATATTACTGTCGGATCTGAGGGTTATGTCAACCTGACAATCAAAAATATCGGCAACGATAACGGCAGGAAAGCAACCGTCACGCTTATCCAGAGCGGCAGCAGCGCTATTATCCCGACCGACAAGGACGTGTTTATCGGTAATTTCCCCAAAGACGGGGTAGTCTCATGCCTGTACAAGGTATCAGTTACAACCGATGCACAGCCGCAGACCTACCCGGTTGATGTTGCGGTAACCTACACGAATGCTGAAGGCGACGTGGTTACTTCAGCCACCGAGACTGTCGGGATACCGGTAAGCGCCAAACTCAATTTTACTATTACTTCTCCCCCTGCGGAGATCGAGCAGGGAAAAACATCCGTGATTACGGTCGAATACCAGAACCTTGGGTCAATCACGGCAAACGATGCAGAGGCCCGGCTCTCAACCGTTGACCCGTTCTCTAGTACCGACACTATGGCATTCCTTGGAGATATCCAGCCCGGCGGGAAATCTACCGTACAGTACAAAATAAGCGCTTCATCCGGGGCAGATCCGGCTATGTATTCCCTTGATACCGAAGTCAGGTACCGCGATTCGCTTGACAACAGCCAGACCTCTGACACCTTTAAGGTACCGGTCAATATCGTTGCGCAATCGAGATCAGGCGGTATATTCAGCATGTACACCATTCTGCCCATTATCGTGCTTGTCCTGATTGGTGCCGGATATTACGTACTTGTGATGAGAAAGAAACAATAAGGATGGATAAACCTATGGCAAAGACTTCAAAAATTTCAGTGATGAAACAGAATTCTGTCCTGCAGGCAGCATTACTCCTTATCCTTGTTGCCTGCGTGGCTGCACCTGCCGCGGCCGTCGGAACAAAATATCTTGACGGCAACCCTGACCTTACGGCGTATACCTCAGGAACCAACGAATATTCTGCCGGCAGCGACATCCAGATCACCTTTGTTGTCGAAAACAACGGCATGAGCCTGGAAAAGGAGGTGGGCGTAAACCTTGTAACAAGCGACGACCCGCCGACCACGGCGAAATTTGTGACGGTTGACATGGAGACCGGAAACGCCCCGCTCATTATCAAATCCGATCCGCAGATGATCGGCGATCTCCGGAGCCAGACCCGGAAGACTGTAACGTTTAATGCGAAGGTCAACCCGGATGCCCCGGCCGGCACGTACATGGTCCCGCTCAATCTCTCGTACACGCGGATCGATTATATCGACCAGGTACAGGCCGATTCATACCGCTATGTATACGTCAAGGACAATATGACCGTGAACGTACCCGTTGTGATAAAAGCGGAAGTGATCCCGGAGATCGTTTCGGTAACCTCCGACCATCTCGTCGCGGGTGCGGACGGGTACCTGAACGTGACAGTTAAAAATGCCGGCTCGTTTGACGGCAAAAAAGCAACCGTCAAGATTGTCCAGAACGATGACAGCCCGGTGACGCCGGTCGACACCAGCGTGTTTCTTGGCGATTTCCCGGCCAACAGCACCAGTTCCTGCCAGTATAAGGTCACTGTCGCAGGTACAGCACAGAACAAGTCCTACCCGATCGACGTGGTCGTAATATACCAGAACGCTGAAGGCGACTTTGTGACCTCGCGGAACGAGACCGCCGGTGTGAACGTTGGCAACAAGATTGATTTTGAGATCCAGTCTCTCCCGTTTGAGATGAGCCCGGGAAGTACAAAGACCCTTCAGGTGGAATATAAAAACATCGGCAACTCCACGGTGAAAGGCGCACAAGCACGGATCAGTGCGGTCATCCCCTTCACCGGGATCTCCGATGTCGCTTACCTTGGCGATATCGCACCTGGACAGTCCGCCGTCGCATCTTTTGAGATCAATGTCGCACGCGACGCTACCCTCAAGGATTACGGCCTTGACTCTGAGATCCGGTACCGCGATGCCCTCGATAATACCTATATCTCGGATACCATGAAAGTCCCGGTCAATGTCCAAAACCTCCCGGGGCTCGCCGGGGTCCTCTCCCACCCGGTCTACATCTCACTGATTATCGCCGCGATCATCGGTGTTGTCTACCTCGTCATCCACTTTATGAGAAAGAAGCAATAATTTTTTTATTTGCAATGACTCAGAACTGATAACAGGTCGAACAAACACCGGGTAACCCCGTTTGAATACCGCGAATGCGCCGGTTACCGGGTAATTCCGGCACCAGCAACATTCGTTTCCTTTTTTACTTCGCTACATTCCTGTTCCCTGATCTCTTCTGCAATTTTTTCAAGCGATTCTGCCAGTCGCTGCCGGAACACCATGCGGTCAATCGCAAAAGCCGCGTGCTGGTCGAGTAATAAAATCCGGTCTGCCTGTGCAATCAGGGTATCCATGGCACAGGCAGCAAAGACAAGCGCCGTCTCTCCCATTTTCTCACGATCACGGGCAAGGATTTCAGATAACGGCGTAATCTCCCCGGCCTGAAGACAACTCTTTACGAGCAGGTTTGGTGCCGCCCGGTCTTCATCGATAACAAGAAGCGGGGCGCCCTGTACGATGGCCCGCTGAACCTGGTGCGCCATCGTCATCGACCCGCTACCGGTGCCGAACGCCGCTTTCACTGTCCCGTCCACCCCGGGGGGGAGCGCTGAAAAAAACATGCTTACGTCAACACCGGCAAGTTCGCAGTTCATTGCCTCCGCGCTGCGTAACCCGTGAACCGTAACGATCCGCTCCCGGCCATCGCCGGCCGCGTGATCGTCCATACCGGAGATTATACCTTCAAGAAACGTTGTCTTCCCCTGTGCATTCGAACCGGCTACTGCAAATACTTCCCGCTGTTTAATGCCAAGTCCGGTTACAATCTCGTTGCTTGCGGCAAGTTCCACTTCAACCGGCTCCAGTTCACGAGGGCAGACAAACGGCACACTTACCCCGGTCTTTGGACCTGCTGTCCGAAAGAAACACCGGTACTGCGTGCAGTGCCGGGCCGGCTTTGCGCCGTCGCCGATAAAAGAGACTAGACCAAGACTAGGGAGGTCTTCCCTGAGCTTTTGCTGGTCAAGCGCATTGATCCATGCGAACCGGAGCACCCGGGCCGGTAGGGAAAAAACGCTTGCAGAGACAGCATCACAGAGCCGGGCGACCGTTTCCGTGATGCGGGAGATATCATCATTACAGAACACTGACGGGCAGGGAACCGCCCCCCAGAGAAGAAGGTGGAACCCGCAGGAATCCGCAAAGTTCCGGTTGTCCGCGTGCCAGAGATCGGACGCGAGCGCAGCCGGGGATGATACGAGAGTATAGGGTTCAATTGTCGATGCGCACTGCCGGGGGAACCGGGTGCCGCGCCCGGCAAGCGGGCTAAGTGCCGGGACAGATGCCACCTGTTTCTTGATGTATTCGATGACGAGGGCTACCGCGCCTTCGAAGCCCTGTTTGACTAAGGCGTTTTCGGTAAAAACCGGCCGACGCACAACAACCGGGAGGGAAAACCGAAGCGCAGACCCGTCAAACGACCTGACTGCATATGCGGTAACGCCGGGCACTGCCCGTGCGGTATCTATCCCCCACCGGTCATCACCAGGAAGTGAAAGCATCCAGGAAAGACAGGTTCCCGGCCCATCATCAGCCATATTACGGAATTACACCGTCAAGCGTAAAAATGCCGGTGTCACAACCAGCACAAAATCCCTTGGTTATAAACGGGGGGTTAAGGAGGGGGCGTGAATTTTCATATCTACGATATAAAATCCCCGGTCATTTTGCAGAGTTTTATGAATAGATTCACAGCAGGAATATCATTTATAAGGTACATGGCTGGATAGTATCGTGATGGAACCTGTCCGGACTGTCCTTAAGATCAAAGAAACCGTGACCGATAAGGGCACGTTCACGCTTACCCTCTGCCGCGAGGACTTTTCTCTCCTTTATCCCGGAATGGTAAGGTTTGAACTCACCGTTACCTGCGGGATCAAGACCTTTGACGTGTTCCGGACCAACACCTACGAATATTCCCCGCTCGTGCCCCTTGCTGCAGAAACCGTTGCGCAAAAAAAAGCAGATGAATGGGAGCACGAAATCAGTACGAATCCACATGAGTTTCTAATAAACCATCATGTACCTGTCATACCTGTCAGGATCCATAGGGAAAAACCGGCAGAGGACCTTGTCATCATCCAGGGAAGCCCGAGGCCGGATGGTAACTGTGGTATTCTTTCTTCATGGGCGAGAGATGCAGCAAATACTCTCGGCAGGACCACCCGGGTGATCTA
>DAOQAA010000050.1:0-11003 GCA_035353675.1 Methanoregula sp.
ACGGGAACCTGCTGCCCCCGGCAGCGCTTGTCCTGCTCGCAAAGAAATACCGGGTGCCGTACGAGGACCTGCGCGACGCCCTTTCCGCAGCGTTAAAGAGAGAGTAACGCGGCGCAGTATTATTGCCGTATACGGGTATTTTTCCCCGGCGGCGCCGGATTTACTTCATAAAGCAATATTAAATACAACGTGATACAGTTAGACATGCACTCACATACGCATGGGGGCGGGCGCAGGTCTCCCGATATACCGTGGCTTCTGGTTGCCACGGTGGTCGGTATCATTGTGGTTGTGATTGTCGCACTCTTCTTCTTTGCCGGTCTTGGAGGATCTTCGACAGGACACACCTCTTCTGCTACCGCTACGGTAAAACCGACCACAAGCGCAGCATCGGCATCAACTACATCGGCGTCCAAAACCTCATCCATCGTTATTGCCACGACAACACCGGTAACTGTCCCGGCGACGGGGATCTATGTCAAGGTCGATTATCTCGGTGGTTTCTCCGGCACGTATACGATAAACGGCGCGACCACGAAAGTCACGAACTCGGGGACCCGGCTGTACGAGGTCGCCAACGCAACCGGCTCGATAACAGCGGCCTTCCAGAAAAGTGACAGCACTGCCAGTCATGCGCTGACGGTGGGCATCTACAAGGACGGCAACCAGCTTGCATCCAACAGCACGAGCGCGGCATACGGGAAGGTTACGGTTACGGCAAGTGTATAACCCGGGTGCGACCCGGCTCTCTTTTTTTCGCGAGTCGTTCTGATGGAATGATTGCCCGGACCCTGTTTTAACCGGACCTCGTCTATAAAAAATTGCGGTCACGATCATGCCGGGATTTTTTACCGGCACTCGTATCCCTGATGATGGCATTCTCTTGCGGTCGGTCCGATACCGGGGCAGCTCACGCAGTCCGGGTTATTCTTCCCTCGGTTGTCCCGTTCACCGGTTGCGGGAGCGACCCGACGTACGAGACGAGCGTATCGACATCTGACGGGCCGGGGACTGTCCCGGTCCCCCGGGTAAATACTGTGTACCCATCGCCCCCGGTTGCAAGGTAGTCCATGAGTGCTGCCCGGTACGTTGCCCCTGTATCAAGCGGGACACCGTTGACCCGGATATCCGTTATCCTGTGGCCCGCAGGCTTGCCCGCATCGAACGTATACATGAGGCCGGAAACTGCGAGGTTGTAGGGCGGGAGCGGGGACTGCCACTGCTGTTCGAGCACGTTTCTTACCTGCTCCCCGGTCAGGTTCATGGCAAACACCGTCCCCGAGAACGGCTGCACTGCGTAGAGATCGCCCCACGTGATATTTCCCTTTGCGATATCGGCACGTAAAGTACCGGTCGTAATAAATGCCACATCGGCATGCATCGCCGCCCGCTGGGCATCCGCGACAAGGTCGCCAAGTGCACTTTCCCCCGCATCGGTCTGGTCTCTTGTGATATCAGCAGCCGCGACCGCGATGACCCTGCCGGTGAGGGGGGTAACGGCCTGTTCGTCTGCGGCAAGGAGTGCGGCGGTGGCTGGATCCGGCGTGGTGCCGGGCGGGCGGTCTGCATAGGCCGAAACAATATTTGCGGATTTCTGCGTGATCTCATCGGTTGCCGGATCGATAGTGAGGTCAATATCGGCAAATGCCCTGCTGTAACTGTATGCCTGCGTGACGAGAACGGGTTTGTTGCCGGAATTATTCAGGTATGCATTCGTGAACGCATGGGTATGGCCTGAGAGCACGACATCCACATCAGGGTCGAGACCGGCAACAATTCCTGTTACCGAGCCTGTTACGTTGCCTCCGGCACGTGTCGGGCCGACGTAAGCGTCCTGGTTTCCGCCTTCGTGGAGGAGGACAACGATGGCGTGGACCCCCTGCTGCTGGATCTCCGGGACATACCGGTTGATCGATTCCGTCTCGTTAAGGAACGTGACCCCGGCAATATTTGCCGGAATTGTTATCGAAGGAATTTTTGTCGTATCGGCCCCGATAAACGCGATCTTTGTCCCGCCGGCGTTCCGGATCACGTAAGGTGCAAAGAGAGTCGTGCCGTTTGTCTGCCAGACAACGTTTGCACTGACATAGCCGGCCTTTTCCCCGGGGTAGGGATCTACAAGATGAGTGATCGTGGTAGTTCCATCCCCTCCGTTGATCTTCCGCATGAGTTCTGTGGTGCCTTTGTCAAACTCGTGGTTGCCGAGCGTCGCTACCATGTTGCACGATGCGCTGCAGGCAGAGTCCTTTCCGCAGCAGCCGTTTGCAAATTCGTTGAAGAAGAGCATTGTTGGTTCGTCCAGCATCAGGCCGGACTCCGGCGGCGATGCTCCGACAACATCGCCCGGCAGTGCGATGAACGTGGCGTCTGTCGGGCTTTCGTTCATGGCCGCTTTCAGGTAGGAAGCAAGCACCGGTGCACTGCCTGCCGCTTCTCTGTTGAGTTTCTGGCCGGCCGGCAGCTGGCCGTGGAAGTCGTTAACCGCGAGGATCTTCACGTGGACCGGGGCGGTGGCCTGACCCGGTGCCGGGACCGGGTGCAGGGAACAGGAGAGAATGATCGGGATGAGTGCGATGATTAAAAGAACGCAAAAGCCGATGAGCGTCCGCTGCCAGAACGGACGGTCGTCGACGAAAGAACCGGGAATCATTGAAAAATTGTATCACCCGTGCGTTTAAAAACCAGCCGGATCTGGCCCGGGTTTTTCCCCGTGATTTTTTGTGGGCCGATACTACGACCGCGACCGGGGTAAACCCCTTGGATCATCAGGTAATTTGTAATGAGTTCTCCAGAGAAAAATTTCAAAAGTTTTTCTAAAAAAAACCCGGCAGGCCCCAACGATGAATGCGAAGACCCACATTTCCAAACCCCCCTATTTCCTGGAATCCCCGTTCCAGTACCGATCCGGGGGATCATACGGACGGGGAGGTCTGATACCCTGATCTCCCTGTATAATGCCCGGTTTGCCGGCAAATCAAAGCCCGCAAAACAGTCCGATTGACAACCGCAAAATCTGGCGGCGCATGCGCTTTTATTTGACAAAAAACGCCCAAATTGGGCCCCATATAATGCCCCTCACAGCCCCATATTCGCGTTCTGGCGGCCCCCGTTTTCCGGATCGTGCAAATGGCAGTTTGACCAGAGATCTGCCAGAAAAACCACATTATCGAGTCCATTTTACTCCGTCCGTTTCCAAAAATAAGCCCAATTTTTGGGCGTTTTGAAACGGGGCCCGATGCGGGCTTGTTTTGGGAGTGTCAGACACCAATCGGGAGCCAAATTGGACCCGGATTGGGGCAGGTCGCCGGGGGATCATGTGGGAAAAAGGTGGCTGGATCAGGGACGTTTCATGAGGGTTGCGTCCAATCCATTCATGTCGAGCTCAATGGTGTACTTTAATTTCGCCGTTGTGGAAATTTTATCGAAACGTTTTCGGATCATTTTTGTTTTTCCTCATCCGTGATTGACGTATCGGATTGATTGGCGGAATTCATTTTTTTAAAATCTGGCGTTATCCGTTATTATTTTAAAAAAATGTGAACGTCCCGGGGATGCACTAGGTCCACGTTTCAAAACCCTGATATCAGGAGAATTAAGAAAACACTCGTTTTTGAACTTGGTATTCTTCGATTTTCTCTCGCTTATCATAATAACCTGCCAGATTCCTGCCGACGGAGACCTTTCCCTGCAGGGTGGTTTTGAGGGGATAGGTATTCGGGACTACCGGCCACGCGACCCACATTATGGGATCTCAAAGATCGTACGGGGGTGATGCGATATTCCCTAAGAGGAAGGAGAAATGAGGGGAGACTGTATTTATTTTCACGTCGCGTAGATCAATTCAATATCCTATAATGTCAGAACGATAGCATTGCAGCGAAGAAATTCATACCGAAAGGTGTTCTCTCCGAAATGGCAAAACAAACAAAACTTGTTTCTTCAGCCCGGCCATTTCTCAAATGGGCCGGAGGTAAAACCCAGTTACTGAACGAGTTCAGCAAACGTTTGCCAATTGAATTGAAAAATGGAAAGATCACAAAATATGTAGAGCCATTCATTGGAGGCGGCGCCTTTTTTTTCTATCTCAATCAAAGATTTTCTTTCGAACGCTGCTCCATCTGCGATGTCAATGAAGAATTGTATCTTTCCTATCGTGTCATTCAGCGTTCGGTAAAAAAATTGATCTCTGAACTGGAAGCACTTGAATCTGATTACCTCTCCAAGAATGATAAAAAAAGAGAATCATTTTATTATGAAATCAGGGGTACTCTCAACCAGAAATTACCGGAAATCAACTTCAAATCTTATCGAAATGAATGGGTTGAACGGGCAGCCCAGATTATTTTTCTGAACCGTACCTGTTACAACGGCCTGTTTCGGGTAAACCAAAAAGGGGAATTCAATGCTCCATTCGGAAGATACAAAAATCCGGATATTCTGAATGAAGAAAATCTGAATGACGTTGCAACATTGTTGAAAACCACTCATATTCTCCTAGGGGATTTCACGAAATGCCGGAAATTTATCGATAATCACACGTTTGTTTATTTTGATCCACCATATCGTCCGCTTAACCAGACTTCCTCATTCACATCATATTCAAAGAATGGATTTTCTGACAACGATCAGATTCGCCTTGTGAATTTTTTTAAGGAACTCGATGAAATAGGGGCCAAGATCATGTTGAGCAATTCTGATCCGAAGAACGAGAATTCCGAGGATTCATTTTTTGACGATCTCTTCTCAGAGTATTACATAGAGCGAGTTCCAGCAAAACGCATGATAAATTGTAATGGCTCCCGACGCGGGAATATCAATGAACTGATTATTACCAATTATCCGATAAAGAAAACGTAGTGTTTTTCATGACACAAAATGACGCGGCTTGGAAGAAAATATTTGAAAACCTTCCACTACTGCTTTCAGAAATTAATCGACAAGGCTTCGTTTATGTCAGTGCAGAAGAGCTCAAAACGGCAAGTAATAAGAGAGAGCCCCGTCTCCTTGCAAAACAGGATACAAATGATTCCCGCCCTAAAGTATTCAAAGATAACAAATTATCCATTCTCCCCGTAGAGAATGGAAGATATATTATTTTTTGTGATGAATCTGCTAAAACCTATTATCCCCTTCAGAGAATCCTTACTGAAGTACCCACTGAAGAATACTGGCCTACAATTGATTATCGAGAATACGAAAGTCTCGATATAAGAAATCTTTCTTCTGAATCGCAGGCTATCGATTTTGCATACCTTGTATCTTTGCTCAAAAGATTTACTGGTGAAACTACACTCAACCTTACTATCCGTGGCAGACAACGCTCCTCAAAATTTGATGTAACAATTCCCCCGAACCATCACAATGTTCAAGTTAATGGTGTTCAGATCGAAGTTGATGCGGGGTTTGAAAGCCCGGAAAAAATCTACATACTCGAAGCAAAACTTGGCCGTGTTGAAGATTTCAATATCCGCCAGTTGTATTATCCGTTCAGAGACTGGTCTTCCAGATCCCGAAAAGAGGTTATCCCGTTATTCTTTGTCTATACAAACGGGCTTTTCTTTATTTTGCAGTTTGCGTTTGGGAGGGAATATGGGGATCTCAAATGTGTCCGGGGTAAATGTTTCACGGTTAATGAACCGCTAAAACAGCGGGTTAACCTACAGCAACGTCTAGATGAATCACGAATCGAACCAGAGCCATCTGTTCCTTATCCTCAGGCAAATGATCTCGACAAGGTAATTGATATTCTCACAAATTTCCACTCAGCAAACCTCACCAACAAGTGGGCCATTGCAGATTTTTTTGATTTCGATGAACGTCAAGGTGATTATTACGCGAATGCCGGATTTTACCTCGGCCTGCTGAAACGAATCCCTCATTCAAAGGAGTTTGAATTGACGGGGGATGGAGAGTACATTGCAAGATCTGAAAACCGGTCCAGAAGGAATCTGTTACTGCTAAAACAGATGTTAAAGAGGCCCTCATTTAATGAAATTATTCGGCTGTTTGAGAGTAGAAATCGTGATTTGTCTTTGATAAATGTGGATGTAATCGCTCCGATTGTTCAACGGCACCGTAGTGTGGACTTAAATCTCACTACATCACGGCGGCGCGCATCAACAGTAGTGAACTGGCTGCGATGGATGGTAGCTGGGATGGAGTTCGAATAGGTATGAACCCTACTCTGGTCGTTCCGGATTACCTACGTACAGCCCCGGGAACAACCCCCGTCCGATACGCCCGCGTACCCGTAACGCATCACACCACAAAACAATAACGCAAAAAAAGTATTCCGCCGCGGAATTACTTCCGGGCCTTTCTCTCTTTTGGCTTGTCGGCCTTCTTCTCCCCCTCAGCCTTCTCGACCTTGGGGAAGAGCTCGTCAAGGGTCTTCTCGCCATATGCGGTCACGCGGGCGTTGACCTGCACGAACTCGATGGTAATCTCATGAGCGCGGATCATCTTTCTCCTGCGCTCGCCTTCCATCGACGGGTGGAACCCGACGCCTTCTGCGAGCAGGAGTCTCCTTCTTCCTGCGCCCGGCAGGCTCTTTCTCGCGGGAATCCCGGTCTGGTCCGTGCCCCCGGTGATCAGGATCTTATATCCCGCCAGCCCGAGAGGGCCAGCGTCAATTTCATCCCCGATTTTCTTACCCACGATTGCTCCTGCTGCGCCGGTGCTGGCATCGACATTGTAGGCGTGACCGGTCTTGGGGTCTGATACAACAACCTTTAACTCAACCATTCTTGATTCTCCTTATTGATTATCCCGGGACGCCGCCGATATCGGGCGTCCCGTTCACTCTCGGGCTATCCGGCGAAATAACGCCAATGCACGTGAAGTACCCATCTTATTATACCAGTACGCTATTAAAACCTCGCGTCCTTTCGGGCCGGCCGCGTACGCCGGTAGTATATCCGCGACAGCCCGGTCACTTGCCCCAGAACGGCTCGGTCCTGCGCCGGATCGCCACAAACTCCGCGAGCACTTCCTGCGTGCTGATATTTAAGTTCTTGAGCATCTCGCGTTCGAGAACTTTCACGTGCCGCTCAGGAAGATCCACGAGTAAGTCGTCACCCACGTTCAGCTGCCGGCCGATCGTTGCGCCTTCAATCGAGATCGCCACTTCGAGGCCGGCGTCCGCCTCGCGGATATTTTCCTGCCGGAGCTGCATGGATTTTAAGTGCCCGACCTTTTTCCCGTCCAGCTTGACGAGGTCGACATCGCCCCGGAGTTTCCCGCCCAGCACCCGGACCCCGACCACTGCCGGGTTGCTCTGCCGGAACACGCAGTCCGGCAGCAGCCGGATTTTTGCCGGCATCATCACGTGCTCGAACTGCGCCTTATCCGCGATCCGTTTCTGCTCGTCCTTCCATGCGACATACTGGTCGATGAGCTGGTAGATCACCTGCGCGGAGAAGACTTTCACCTGCGTGTAGAGCGGGTCTTTGATGATCTCCGCCGCATCGGGAAGGATCGGGGTGTTGAACGACAGGAGCACGCGGAATGTCGGGTTCTTGATCGTCTCGGTATCGATGAGATCGTGCCGGCTTACCGGGCCGACCTGTGCCCGCATCACCTTGATATCCTTTGCTTCCAGTTCCTTGCAGAGCGCTTCAAGGGCGCCGATCGTGTCCGCCTTGATCACGATGCCCTCTTCGGCAAGGTTGACGTGGATCTCCTCCATCTCTTTCCTGATCCGGGTCGAGAGCTCGTCGAGATTGCCCCGGACGACAAAGAGCGGCGAACCCGCGATCACGTTTTCGAGACCCGGGGCCGAGACCTTGATCCCCGCCGCCGCGACCACGGACTTGACGTGCTCGAACTTGTCCTCGACAAGGATCTCCTTTAACGGGTGGGGCTTTAAGAGCGAGCGGACCTTGGTCACCACGATGTCGTCCTGCGAGGCCATCGCAATCTCATCGCCCACAGAGAGCGTGCCATCATACAGGATCACATCGAGCGTCGCCCCGAGGCCCCTCTCCTCTTTTACTTCAAGGACGGTTCCTAACCCCGGGCCCGCGACCGAGAGCTTGAGTTCCTCGCCAAGGTAACGCTGGGCAAGCCCAATCATGATCATGAGAAGGTCGGCGATTCCTTCTCCCGTGTGGGCGCTCACCGGCACAATTGCAAGGTTGCGCCGGAAGTCTGACACCCTGTCGTACCGGTCAGCGGAGAAACCAAGGTCCGAGAGGTTTCCCACGATCTCGTAGGTCTTGGTCTCGACATCGGTCTTGACCCGGTCGTTCTGTTTTGAAAACGTCGAAAGGAACGACTCGTTCTTGTTGATCCGCCAGCCGTGGAGCCGGTCGATCTTTGTCGCCGCGATCACAAACGGCGTCTTGCAGTTCCGGAGGATCTGCAACGCCTCGATCGTCTGGGGCTGGAACCCTTGGTTAATATCGACAACGAGGATTGCCATGTCGGCAAGCGCCCCGCCCCGGGCCCGGAGCGTGGTAAACGCATGGTGCCCGGGTGTATCAATGAAAAGCAGGCCGGGGATGTTTATGGGGATCTTCTCCATCGACCCACTCATTGTGCGGATCGCTTCGATGGGGACAATCGTCGCTCCGATGTGCTGAGTAATCGCGCCCGCTTCAGATGTGACAACCGATGAGCCGCGTATCCGGTCAAGAAGCGAGGTCTTACCGTGATCCACATGCCCCATGACGCACACAATCGGCGTCCTTATCTTCGGGTCTGCCGCCATCTCCCTACCTTCCCGTTCTCACGTGCCCTGAAAACAGCAGGATTA
This sequence comes from Methanoregula sp., assembly GCA_035353675.1. Classification (GTDB taxonomy): domain Archaea; phylum Halobacteriota; class Methanomicrobia; order Methanomicrobiales; family Methanospirillaceae; genus Methanoregula. The sequence goes on from DAOQAA010000050.1 coordinate 8,756, forward strand.
AAAAAATTATCCGTGGTGCGGCATCACCCGACACCGCAGCCTGCCCTACAAATATCCTGTCAGAGCCACCTGATAACTTAATGGACGCTCTACCCTATTAATAATCGCTCCGGGATAGCAGACGGGACCCGGCCGGTCATCCGTGGGGGTACCGGGCTTTGAGAGCGGGGCGTTAAATTAATCAGAGTCCACAACCAAATTAACAGGAACATCTGCCAGGGTAGGGTAGTCTGGTTATCCTAAGGGGCTGTGGATCCCTCGACCCGGGTTCAAATCTCGGCCCTGGCCTTGTTATTGTAAGCTTTTCTGATTCTTTTTGTAGAGAAATATGATCCTGCCTTTATAAACTCAAATCAATGCCCGCAAAAACACATGCCGGGGCTGGCTACTGATATTAGGGTATTGCTGTGGGTGAAACCGCATTTCCCCGGGATCCTGAAAAATGTTATGAATGGGTCATCTTAATCAGGTAGGGTGCGGATGCCTCAATGTTCATGTAATATTCACCGGTTGTGAGGTTCACGATTGTACTCCCTGAATACGGACCTGTCTTATTGAAGAGTTCGGTTTTTCCGTAAGTATTGCTGATATGAACGATGAAATTGCCATCGCCTGCATATGTTGTTGAAAATTTGTATTCTCCTTCGGCAACACTGAATTTTTTAGCCGAATTACCTTTCCCTGAAAATGTCTGGGGTCCGACAATGTTATTCATGGCGAGTGTCTCCCCGCCGACTACTGATGAGGCATTTGCACGGATCTGGTTCTGGCACGAATAAACAAGGTTCTGGTATTCGTTCATTCCCTTCTCAAATTTTTCCAAATCAGTTTCTGTATTGTTTTGAGCTGCTGAATCAGGGTTCTGACAATATGTGGTTGCAGAAATCAGGTACACTCGCGCCTGGGCAAGGCTGTGTGTTTGCGGGATTGCACTGGTTATGATCAATTGGTGAAGCTGATCCGCCGGGATTCTACTGCAATTGCCATAGGCAAGCCCTTTAATGCGGGTTGCCAGATAGTTATCGTTCACAAAGTTCAGGAATGCTTGATCAGCACCCGAATCTGATATCAGGTCGCCGCATGTTGTTGAAATGGTCGGCGCCACCGTAACTACACCGCTTGTCGAGGTCTCCACTAACATTGGTGTCGGGGTAACCGTCACTGTCATATCCTGCGGCGTAGGCGTCGATGTAGTATTAGTTGACCCGGTGACATTCGTGCATCCCGCAATCAGAATCATCGTAATACAAATAATCAGGAGAGAGAAAAAAGTGATTTTCCTCATATTTCACCAGTTATACTTTGACATGTTAATTATTGCCTTTTGCTCTTAGATGATATTGTACCAATTCGACCCTTCTTTGTATTAGGTTCGAAGAACGCCATTTATTGAACTCTGCGTTGTCCAGCCCAAGTGACATCCTCCGATGATGCCCAAGGTATGTGGATTTTACTGCATTATAGAGACATCACCTCTGTAACCCCACAGGTTTCTTATTTTTTCTCTTCTTTGAGGTTTTCCCATGAAAATCAACTATGTTAGGTTAACCAATCTCACCAAAACAAAGACTGGGAATTCGATTTTCATGCGTCGAGTGTGAATTCACGTTCATGTGGGTTTCTAGAGAGTAAACGGGTAAGCAACAGAATAACATTTTTTCAAGATCTTATTTATTAGATTCGTGGTCTTTTCCAAGTTACATTGTTATGAATAACTTTTGCGGGTATTCCTGCCGCAATACAATTGTCCGGAATTGATTTAGTAACAATTGAACCGGTCCCAATTATTGAATTTTTTCCTATAGTGACCCCTTTTAAAATTTTTACATCCGCACATAACCATACATGGTTGCCAATTTTTACATTTTGAGCATAATTGATTCTATTATGCGTGTTTAGGTCAATAATTGAATGTGAATCCCCGGTGCGAATCTCAATGTCATATGCTAACATACAATCACAACCAATTTCAATTGATTTCTCATTTTCCGTGGCTGCAAGATGCGCATTTTCAATTGTTGTATCATCCCCAATATTTATCCTACAGTTGTTATCTTCAAACCAAAAAGATCCACCTTTTATTACACAATGATTTCCGATTGATAGATGATGATTGGAACCTCTAATAAAAAATGTGACATTTTCAATAAAAGAGGCTCCTCGCTATTTCATGTGGGTAAATTGAACTCCAGTTTTCGGTAGTGGCTGACCATTCAACTGAGAATCAAACAGCCGCTGAAGTACGGAA
>DAOQAA010000051.1:0-3965 GCA_035353675.1 Methanoregula sp.
AATCCTGCCATTTGAAAAAAATGATGGCCGTCAGTGCCATTTCCATCCTATAATCCCGAATATCAGTAAGATTGCTCCGAGCGGGGCATGCAGGATCGTCCGCTGGACCGGCGCGGTAGCAGCAGGTGTTGCCTGTGTAGTTGTACTTCCAACATCCGTGACCTGAAACGGGACTATGGCATATGTGTCATTGGTATACGTATCATCGTTTGCTGCCAGATCGCTGATTGCGGCGATCAGTGCATCTGCTGCGTCACTGCCCTACAGACTTCCCGGATCGGTGAGCTTGAAGATATTCGTACCGTTGTTCAGTTTCAGGTTGCGGACATAATCCCCGCTGACAACGAAATCGAACTGGTTGTCTGCAATCCTGGTGCAGGTTTGTGGTACAATGCGTAAATACATCAATATTTACAAAATAATTATTTCTGTTTCTTATTATTATGAGAAAATATCCTCAGATAAAAGCCCGGGAGAAAAATTAAGAGTGAAAATTCCATTAAGAAGACCCGGGCATCTTCCCGGTCTTTGCAGAGGTGAAAAGATCCAGCGCTGCGATGCCTCCGACGGTTGCCATTACAAACGCAACGCCAAACAATGCGAAATAATAGATGATGCCAAGAGCGATCCACGCATCGGTGGGACGGGCGTAGAGAAGATTTGGCGGTGTGACCATTCCGTGCGCTGCCTGGACAAGCAGGTATGTAAGGAACACAGCAAATACAATTATTCCAAGTAAAACGGCGCAGACAGCTACCTCTCCCCCGGTCTTTTTCATTGTGGCAAACGATCCCGCAACTGCGTCCCTGATATTTTTTTGCTCGAGAATGATAAATGGCACAACAAATGCTGTCAGGATGAATAGAAGCAGATGTATCGCCGAAAAGATCAGGGCGTCCATGAACCCATACGGATATGTCCAAAACAGCACTGATCGTCCCCCATAGCCCGGAATCTCGGCAAAGGTGCTCGGATTGAGAGTCAGCGTAAAAGGGAACTGGGTGAGTGTGCCGGTAAAAAAAGAACTGAAATGCCAGAAGAATCCGTCAGAATAAAAGAAAATCCTGTTAAGCAGCATGCCAGCGAATGCCAGGACAAAAGACCACAATAATATTGCTTTCAGGTATTTTTTTGCCCCTGAAAGTCCCTCAAAGAACGAGGCTGAACCTTCTTTCTTTGACGAGATGTTCAGAACAAGACCAGCCAGCAGGAACACCAGACAGAAGAGTGTTGCGAACTCGAGTGAAAAGCGCAGGACAAGCGGTAGTATAGTTTCATCAGCCAGTATCCAGCCAATATACCAGAGTATCCCATAGCCGATGGTGTTTCCCGCCAGCACAAGCCCGGCAAGGAGCGCAAACCAGAGGAGCTGCCGGTTCCTGTTCAGTGTCCTCATCCCGGACAGGGCAGATCCAATACCCCTGCGAATAGTCCCCGATCCACCGCTTCCGCCATCCGGTAGTCCCTCATGGGCGGATTCCGACAGGATACCGGTATCAGTCAGCAACGTATTGACCACCGGCGGTTTCCGGCACAGGCCAAGCCAGTGTTCAGCAATTTCCGAAGTTTTGGTCATTCTTCTTTCTCCCGTATCTTTGCGAGCAGTTCTTCTGCCATCTTTGTCGGATCCTGTGTCTTTTCGAGTTTTATCCCCAGCTCGGCTGCAAAATCCCAGATGAACTCAATACATTTTGTGAATTCGTCACAGGAAATGCAATTGCCGTCATGCTCATACCAGACCTGCATGCCATGCTTCTCCGAGACTAAGATATATGCATTGGTCTGGAACGGAATAGACTTCCCGAACAGGACACCTTTCTCTACATCGATCTTTTCAATCTGGATTTTGTTTGCCCGGGCCATCTCCCGCAGTGAGGCATCAATCTTTTCATCCATTATAAGGAGCGCCTGCGAGACGCCCTGCCGTGTTATCCCGATAAGGTTTGCAATGGCAATGTTGGACATCCCGCTGCGCCGCATCTTCCAGAATCTGAACTGTTTATCGTTCATTGGAAGGAACATATGTAAATATATACATATTTACCATATAAACTATTTGCTCATGCCGGTTCTGTTAAGTTGTTGAAGGATTGCCACTTTTTTGGTCAAGAAAAAAATATTCGCCCTGTACAAGGTTAACAACGCCAATGATACCAATCCTTATCACCGCACCCGACACAATCCCGGTTCAGGTTACCCGGTATGGCCTCCAGTCATGAACCCGGATACATCACCCTGCACAGGAAAGGCGAGCTTGCCTCCCGCATTGAGAAAGCATACAATCTTCTTCGCGGATGCCGGGTCTGCCCCCGCGAGTGCGGTCCGGACCGGACAAAGGACGAGAAAGGATTTTACAGGACCGGCCTCCTCCCGCATCTTGCAAGTTACGGGCCACACTTCGGGGAAGAACCGCCCCTTGTCGGGTTACATGGTTCCGGGACGATTTTTTTTACCAACTGTAATCTTGCCTGCGAATTCTGCCAGAACTATGACATCAGCCAGGGCGGAGGCGGCCGGGAGGTTCCCTGTGAGACTGTTTCTGATGCGATGATTGATCTCCAGCACAGGGGCTGCCACAATATCAATCTCGTGTCTCCTTCGCATATTGTACCCCACATTATCCGGAGTATCGCAATTGCAGCTGAAAATGGCCTGCATATCCCGGTTGTGTATAATTCCGGGGGATACGATTCAGTCGAATCGCTCAGGCTTCTTGACGGGATTATTGATATCTACATGCCAGACGCCAAGTATGGCTGCGATGAAACAGCCCTTGCGCTTTCCCATGCACCGCATTATGTCGGGTCGATGAAAGCAGCAATTTCTGAAATGCACCGGCAGGTTGGTAACCTTGAAATCCATGACGGAATAGCCACTCATGGGATGATTATCCGGCACCTTGTACTGCCTGAAAATCTTGCCGGAAGCGATATCGTCCTTCCATGGATTGCAAAGGAAATCTCAAAAGACTCCTATGTCAATATCATGGCCCAATATCATTGGCCATTGCTGGTATTACCACCGGAGCGGATCCGGGGAGACGCCCGGTTCCGGTCACTCTTAAGACCGATAACGCCCGAGGAATACCGGTTTGCAATACGGTGTGCCGAAAAGGCCGGGCTGCACCGGGGCTGGAAATGATGGAACGTGATTTGTTCTTCCAGTAAAAATGACAGGTTCCAAATAACCTGTGAAATGCCGTATTAAAGTTTTTACTCTTGCGGACAGCAGTTTTTGTGTGATGACGGATATGACTGAGGAACGGATCAGTATGATCAAAGGTGACATCACAACCCAGAATACAGATGCCATCGTCAATGCTGCAAACCGGACGCTGCTTGGCGGAGGAGGTGTTGACGGGGCGATCCATCGGGCTGCCGGGCCAAAAATGCTTGAAGAGTGCCGGGCTCTTGGAGGGTGCAGGACCGGTGAAGCAAAAATTACACGGGGACATAACCTCCCGGCCCGGTTTGTCATCCATACCGTCGGCCCGGTCTGGAATGGCGGGAAGAATGGGGAAGACGGGTTACTTGCTGCGTGTTACCGGAATTCCCTTGCGCTGGCAGAGCTCTCCGGCGTAACCAGCATCGCGTTCCCGGCTATCAGCACCGGGTCATACGGCTTCCCGCTGGAACCGGCAACCCGTATCGCTGTACGAAGTGTCAGGGAATTCCTTTCGACATACCACTCGATAAAGAAGGTGATCTTTGTCTGTCATGGAGACGATGCATACCGGGTTTACCAGGCAGCTCTTGAGAAAGACAAAAAGGATCACCCGGAGACTGTTGACGCGATCTGATTTTGGGGGATCTCCATTCCCGGAATATTTTTCCCGGATAAGAAACGATACTGGATACCTGAATGATGAAGCGTTTAAAACCGGAAGAATTTCCATGAAAAACTATGACAAATCCCTGCGTTCCGATACCTCCATAGCAGTCGATCTCGGGGCAACCAACCTCCGG
>DAOQAA010000051.1:4065-10914 GCA_035353675.1 Methanoregula sp.
AACGACTGTTGTGCCGGCCTGCTGGGCGAAGCATATTTCGGCGAAGGGAAAGGTTGCAAAAATTTTGTCTATGTAACCCTGTCAACCGGTATCGGCGCAGGAATAATTGCAAACGGGAATGTCATTTCCGGCCGGGACGGAAATGCCGGGGAAGTCGGTCACCTGTTTGTCGACAGCGACTACAACCTGACCTGCGGCTGCGGTGGGAAAGGACACTGGGAAGGATATGCGTCCGGCCGGTTCCTCCCCCGGTTTTACAAAGAGTGGCAAAAGAAAAACGGGATTGTATCTAAAAACCGGGAACTGCTTTCTGCACAGGACGTTTTTTCTGAAATACGAAAAGACCAGAACTCCAAAGAACACGGTTTTATCCAGGAACTCGGGTGGATTAATGCACGGGCGATTTCTGATATCATTGTTGCCTATGACCCGGACACCATTATCCTTGATGGTTCTGTCGTCTTAAATAACCCGGACCTGATTCTTACTCCGATTGAAAAATATACTGACAGATATCTTAAGATGCCCCGTCTTGTCATGAGCGGTCTTTCAGGTAATGCACCACTTCTTGGTGCGTCAATAATTGCCCGTGGGTATGACACAGCATTTGGATCCGTGAAATAAATAACACCCCGTAGGGCATAAGGAAAACGCAATATCCCCGACGGTAAAAAAAGACTCACATACTCCTTTTCTTTTGAAAAAAATACCCTATCTATACCAAAACACCTCTAAAAATTCACCTGTACAGAACACCGTTAAAGAGCAAAACAAAAATTCCCTGTATTCAGGTATTTTAAAAATCAAAGAGCAGAATAACGACTTTTTTCTTACGGTAAACAAAAATTCCCCCAATTGCCGTCCATCGCAGCACCACACCAATAATCCGGGCAAAATTCAGCCCCGGATTGACAAGGAATAATTTACCCCTGCCATCCCAAACGGTCCACCATTCAGGATATATAATCAGCCTGCGGATATACTGAAACAGACCAGTCAATTTACAGGCAGGACCATATTCCCATGCTCTACCGGACAGTACCTAAAACCGGCGACCGCCTTTCCGTACTGGGCTTTGGCTGCATGCGACTCCCATTAAAGAAAGGGAGCATTGATGAAGACCGGGCGATCCGGCAAATCCGGCATGCTATCGATTCCGGGGTCAACTACATTGACACGGCTCCTGCGTATCATTTAGGTAAAAGCGAACTGATACTTGGAAAAGCATTACAGGACGGTTACCGGGAAAAAGTAAAAATCGCAACAAAACTCCCGCCATGGGAAGTACGGGACCGGTCTGATATGGAACGGATCCTCAACCGGCAGCTTTCAACCCTTGGAACCGATCATATCGATTACTACCTGCTCCACAGTCTCTCGAAAGACAGCTGGGAGAAGATGAAAAACCTTGGCGTACTCGAATTTTTTAATCAGGCAAAAACTGACGGAACAATAAAAAACGCCGGGTTCTCTTTCCACGGAACACTTCCCGCTTTTAAAGAAATTGTAGATGCATACGACTGGCAGTTCTGCCAGATCCAGTATAATTTCCTTGACGACAAAAACCAGGCCGGAACAGAAGGGCTCACCTATGCGGCAGCAAAAAAACTTGCCGTCATGATCATGGAACCGTTGCGTGGCGGAAACCTCACCGCGCCGGTACCGGATGAAATACAACGGATATGGGACGAAGCACCGGTAAAACGGTCCCCGGCAGAATGGGGTCTTCGCTGGGTCTGGGACCACCCGGAAGTAACAGTTGTCCTCTCAGGAATGAACAACGAAGAGCATATCGATGAGAATATCCGGACGGCAGGTTCTGCACTCCCGCATTCGTTGTCCCCGGAAGAACTTGACCGGATCCAAAAGGTAAAAGAGACCTACCTGCGGCTTATGAAAGTCGGTTGTACCGGCTGCGGGTATTGTATGCCCTGCCCGGCCGGGGTCGATATTCCCGGCTGTTTTGCGCTATACAACGCTCACCATCTCTTCCCGAAAGACCACAGCACGCGTTTCCATTATGTAAGCCGCCACGGGGGAGTTATCGGGGATGTCTCGTATGCCGGGTTGTGCCGGCAGTGCGGGAAATGCGCAAAGTCCTGCCCCCAGCACCTGCCCATACCGGCACTTATGAAAGATGTCAAAGATGATCTCGAAGGAATGATGCGGGTCGCTGTACCGGTCATGAAAGGCGGGCTCTGGTGCATGAACCTGACAAGCCGCGTCACCAGTATCATCACGCTGAAAAAACCATGACCGGACGGGAACCGGAAAGGAAAACTGCAATTTCCGGTACTGCACCTGCCCTTTTTATTACAGGATTAAAAGGGACGCGGCGAATGCTTTACAGGACGGAACCGGGAACGGGGAATTATGACAGAAATGGTGATTGAGGCAAACAACCTCACAAAAATGTATGGCGATCTTGCCGCGGTCAAAAATGTCACGATAACGGTACGGAAAGGTGCACTCTTTGGCCTGCTTGGCCCAAACGGTTCCGGGAAATCGACCATGATAAAAATGCTGACCGGCCAGATCCAGCCGACATCCGGCTCTGCAACCGTCCTTGGCCTTGACGTGAAAAGCGACCCGGTTGGCGTCCGGGAAAAAGTCGGCATTATCCCGGAGCAGGAAACACCGCCAAGTTTTCTCTCGGCCATAGAATACCTGAATTTTGTCGGCGCAATCCGGAAGATTCCGGATATTGAAGAGAAAGCATCATGGTGGTTTGATTTTTTAGATTTCGCAGACAAGAAAAACGAGCTCTGCAAGGATCTCTCGCGGGGGACCCGGCAGAAACTGATGTTTGCACAGGCTTTTATCCACAAACCTGTGCTCGCTTTGATTGACGAACCGCTCATCAATTTCGACCCGATTATGCAGCACAAGGTAAAGGACTACCTTACAGACTACGTAAAAGCGGGAAACACGGTTTTTCTTTCGACCCATATCCTTGAAGTCGCTGAAGAGATCTGCTCGGATTTTGCCATCCTCCACAAGGGAACTCTTCTTTATACCGGGACAATAGCAGACCTGAAATCACAACAACGGCACCTTGACGAATTCTTCCTTTCGCTTGTGAACAGGGACAGCCATGTTTGAACTCTTTATCGCGATGGTAAAGGAAGAGTGGCGGATCCATTCGACAATGTTCGGGAGCCTGTCATTTGCGCTCTTTCCCATCCTGATTTTCTGGATCGCCTTCATGGGTTCATTTCTCCTCCCGCTGATACGCGGGGTACTGCCAGCCGGCGATCTCTCCCTTCTCCTCCACTCCAGTTACCTGATGCTCGGATTCATGGTCGGGGCGTTCGGGCTTTTGGGGACGGAAGTAATGAACCAGCGTTTCGGGCAGGCAAGTCTCCTTGCATATTCCGCCCGGAGCCTTCCGCTTTCCGAGCGGTTTATCTTTGCCAATTTTGTCGTAAAAGACACGCTCTACTATTTTGTCCTCTGGGTGCTGCCGCTTGCTCTCGGGTTCCTGCTCGCTTCGCCCTTTATCGGCATCCCGCTCACCCTGCCTCTCCTCCTTTCACTTACGCTTACACTCTCGTTCCTTTCCGGACTCTGTATAGTCTTTTTCCTTTCATCAGTCTACGCACGTTCAAAACCAGCACTTGCTGCAATACTTGCAATCCTTGCCGTAATCACCGGGGCATTTTACCTGATTACCGGGCAGAACCCGGCCCAATTCTATCCCCCGCTCCAGCTCTTTCTTGACTTTTCATGGACCGGTCTTTTCATTATCTGTGCAGCAATTGCCATTGTATTCTGGCTCTCGATCCGGCTTTTCTCCCCGGATACGACCGGTCCGGTAAAACATCACAAAAACCTGCTCGTGCCGCTCTCAAACAAACTCTCGTTCCTGCCCAATCCCCCTTTTGCGGCAAAAGACCTTATCGACATGTACCGGAGCGGCGGCATGGTCGGGCAGGTCATTTTCTCGTTTTTAATCCCCCTTTTCGTGATCTGGTTTTTCCTCTTGCTTCTTCACGGTTACCTTCCCATGTATGGATTACTCCTTGAATTTGCCATTGTAACCGGCGTGATAGCGTCGACCATGTACACGTGGATTACAATGTTTGACACGTTCGGGGCTTACGCCTGCCTGCCGGTCAATGTCCGCACACTGATAAAAAGCAAGATTACGAGTTTTTCCGTGCTCCAGATCATCCCGGCAGTATTTATTGCAGTTGTCGCTGTAATCTCCGGTCAGGCTGAATATCTCGTCCCGGCGGTTGTTCTGACTCTGTCGGTCTCTTTCTACAGCCTCGGCATTACGGTATGGCTGACCGGCCTTTCTCCAAGCATGCTTGTCTACGATGTAAAAGTCATGGTCAGGTATCTTATCCTTACAGGAATCGCCCTCCTGATTCTCTCCGTTATCGTGTTTGCCGAACCATTTGCTGCTGTCGGAGCTGTGCTTCTTCTTTTCCCGGCTCTGTTTTTTGTACGTCTCGGCTATGCAAAGTGGGAAACCCGCGAACAGCCGGCATACTAAACAATTTTTTTTAAGACAGGTTTTCAGGATAAAGGGCAATCTTTGTATGATCCGCCAACAGATACGGGAATAATGACATTTCCCGCAAGCTTATCCCGCACGGAGCATATCCTGATTTTACTTGCCCTTGCGGTGATCATAATCCTCGGCATGCAAATGATGGGATCGACCGTGACCATCTTCCTTGTCGCGCTTATCCTGACCATGCTTTTCTATCCGGCGGCCCGGTGGCTGCGCTCAAAAGGTCTTTCGAATATTGCAGCAGTCAGTATCGTAACAACCGTTGCCGCTCTGTGTATTGTGCTGATGGCTTTCCTTACCCTGTTTTCCTTTAATATGATAGTTACCGACCTGCCACAATACCAGACTGAACTTGAAATGCGTTTTAATGAGATCTCCTCGTTTTTGGGCACACAGAATATCAGCCTGAATGCAATCGTTTCCACTCCGCCCGATCTCGAAACAGTTATCCCGGCCCTGTTATCATCGATAAAAAATTTCACCCAGCTTCTCATGGACATTTTTTTTGTTGCAATAACGACATTTTTCATGCTGCTTGAAGCGCCACAACTGATTGAAAGGGCTAAAGGACTGTTGCGTGACGAGCCTGAAAAACTCCGGCACCTCTCGCGCATGAGCGGCTATGTTATCGATTTTATTGTTGTCCGTACTGAAACCAACCTTATCCACGGGGTACTTTTTGGCGGGTCACTCTGGGTTATCGGGGTTCACGGCGCCATCCTCTGGGGGGTCCTCACGTTTATCCTTTGCTATATCCCGTTCTTTGGCCTTATTATCGCAGCAATTCCAGCAATATTTTTTGCATGGCTCCAGTTCGGGATACCGGGTGTGGCCGCGGTTGTAATTATAGTCTGTCTCTTAAACCTGATTGTTGAAAACCCGGTCTTTTCCTGGCTTGCAGCACGGAAATTCGAGATCCCCGCGCTTGTTGTGATTCTCTCGGTGATATTCTGGGGCTGGCTTTTCGGGCTTGTCGGGATGCTCTTTTCGGTCCCGTTTACGATGATACTTTTAACCTTTGTCCAGTTCAGCGATGATCTCCGCTGGATTAATACACTGATTGGAGCTGAAAACCTGTTTGTTGACAATATAACTCCACCGGATACCGTCCCGGATAAGAAAACTGATCTGTAAAAAACTGCATGAGACCCCCTGCCTCCACCCGACATGCCGGGCAGGTAGCCCCCTACCCCCCCATCATGTTTTTTTCTAAGAGGGGGTATACCCCCTCCCCCTCGTCCGGCCCGGGAGGGGGTGACCCCCCCCTCCCAATTTTTTTTAAGAGGGGGTCCACCTTCCGGAAGCGCGACCAAAAAACACAGGTCTAAGAAAACAAAAAAAGATTATGATTGGGTCATCTTGAGGATGTAAGGTCCAGATGCCTCAATGCTCATATAATATTCACCGGAGGAAAGGTTCACTGTTGCACTTCCGGAATAAGGACCGTTTGTGCTGAACGGATCGACTACCGTTTTCCCGTATATATTCGTGATATGTACGGTGAAATTACTAAAACCCGAATAGGTAGCCGAAAATTTGTATCCCCCGTCAGTAACCCTGAATTTTTTAACCGAATTGCGATTTCCCGTAAACGTCTGGGGCCCCAGATCACTCTTCATTTCAAGTTTCTCCCCGCCAAATACTGCCGATGCATTCTGACTGATCTCAATATGGCAGGAATAAAGTAAATCCAGGTACTGATCCTGTTTCTCTTCGAACTTTAACAAATCGCTTTTAGTATTGTCCGGGGCTGCTGCATCAGGTTTCTGGCAGTATGAGGTTGCCGATAACAGGTAAGCTCTCCCGTTGGTAAGGATGGTTGTCTGAGGGACCGGGCTGGTAATAACCTGTTGTTTAAGCTTATCTGCCACAAGTTTATTACAACTATCGTTGGCAAGACTGTTGATGCGGGTCACTATCCTGTTGTCATCCACATATTCCAGGAACTCCCGATCAGCGGCCGATGCAGGTATCAGATCGCTGCATGCCTGTGAAAGAGTCGGCGCCGGTGTAACTGCACTTCCCGCAGATGTCGTTACCTGTGTTACATCTGGCGTAACATTTGCCACCGGGGCGGCAGTCTTTAGCGCCGGTGCAGATGTTGTATTGATGGATCCATTGGTATCTGTGCATCCTGAAACAAGGATCATTACAATACTTATAATCAGGAAAGGGAGGAGGATACGTTTCTGCATACTCTCCAAGTTATATTGCGATCCGGTAATTATTGCTTTTCAATTTTTTGCTCTGTAGAAATCATTTCCACTTCATCAAAACGTATTTGAGAGGGTGACCCCCTCTCTCCCCCAGAGGGGGAGGCAGCCCAA
>DAOQAA010000052.1:0-10833 GCA_035353675.1 Methanoregula sp.
TCCACCGAGCCCCGGACTTCCTGCATAACAACCCCCATCAAAGGCCCGAGCGCCCCTTTCTGTTTCTGGGCGACAAACTCCGCACGCCCGGTGACGATCTTCTTTATCACCGCTTCGAGCTCGTCGCGGGACACGGAGGGTGCGAGTTTTGCCATCGCCGCTTCAACCGTGCTCCCACCGGCAACAGCAGTCAGGATCTCCGGCACCGCTTCCTTTGCCGCCGTCCCCTTGCTGACAGCATGGAGAACTGCGAGGATTGCATCGTCCGAGATCTTATCGGTGTCCGCACCGTTCCGCCGGATCTCTTTTAAGGTCGCAAGCAGCGTGCGGGAAGCAAGGTTTGCCTTGATCCCTTCGCCAACCGCCCTCTCGAACAATGGCAGGTGCTCGGAGAAAGCCATCTGCCGGGCGATGGCCGGGTCAAGCCCGAGATCTTTTGTGAACCGCTCGGCCCGGATGGTCAGGAGTTCCGGAACGGTAACCGCATTCCAGCGTGCCTCGTCAATCCGGACCGGCAGCACATCGGTCTCAGGGTACATACGCGACGCCCCGGGAAGGGGACGCATGTACGCGGTACTGCCCTCTTCAAGCATCTTCCGCGTCTCTTCGGGAACGGGATTATCCGACAGCGCGACTTTAGCCCGGTTGACAACCTGGTGCCATGCGCAGTCCGCCTGCTTCGGGCTTGAACCCGATACAAGGATCACGGCGTCCTGTTCTTGTGCATGGACAAACTCCCGGACTCTGGCGACCTCTTCAGCGGTAACTCCGTACGCCGGCAGTTCATCGGTATGGAAGATACCGCCGACACCACACTTCTTGGCATAATCCGACATTTCGCTTCCGAGCCGGCGGCCGGGCTGGATCTCGCAGCCGACGAGCCCGGCAAAGCCCGGCAGGACAAGCGCGTAGATCTTCTTTGCCTTTTTGAGGATGGCAGACTGGGTGTCTTTGAAGAGATCCGTGACATCGATCTCTTCTGTTCCGACACTCGCGTGGCGTTTAATGAGTTCTGCGTGAATGTCGAGCAGGCTCTGCTGCCGCCGGGCTTCCCTGCGGACGACTTCAGCGATAAGGTCGAGTTCCTGCACGCCCTTGATCTCGACCCGGGCGCCATCCTTAATCGAGATGTTGACATCCTGCCGGATCGTCCCGAGACCGCGCTTGACTTTACCGGTCGACCGGAGCACCATCCCGATATATTCGGCCACCTGCTGCACGTCTTCAGGGGTGTGCATGCAGGGCGATGTCGTGATCTCGACAAGCGGGATCCCAAGCCGGTCGAGCGAGAAGATGTCGTCTTTTACCCGTTGCGCTGCCTCTTCCTCGATACAGATAGTCTCGATGCTCCCGCCGTTCGGGAGGGCACCGTTAACTGCCAGAAGGGCGGTGCGCTGGAACCCGCTCGTGTTCGACCCGTCGATCACGAGTTTCCGCATCGTGTGGACCTGCGGGATCGGCGTCATGCCAAAGAGTTTTGCGATCGTGAGGCCGAGGCCAAGCGCCTCCTCGTTTAACGGCGCTGGCGGCTCTTCATCGTTCTCGACAAGGCAGGTGGACCTGTACGTGTAGTACTGGAACTTTCTCACCCGCATCATCTCTTCCTGCGCCGCCCGGTCGATCTCCCCCATCTCGCTCTCGGTCGCCCTGAGGTACCGGGAGAACTCACCCGTGTGTTCGGCGTTGTCATGCAGCGTCGTCGGGCAGTGGCAGAAGAGTTTCTCTTTTGTATCCAGCTGCTGGTGGATCTCGATGCCGGCCACAAGGCCGGCCGCTTTATAATCCATGGGCGCTCCTCCTCGTGCATTCGCCTTTGAGATCGGTTGCCATCAGTGCTGCCGCTTTCTCTTTATCTTTCTCGTTTCCAAGCACCCACATCTGTTTGACGAGCGCCACTTCGGGCAACGTGTCACCGGCTTCAATGACACCCGCAGCAAGGAGGTCACGACCGGTATCGTAGACCCGGTCGCAGACCCGGCCGTTCATGCACTGCGATGTCATGACAACCTGCGTCCCGTCCGCGATCAGCTTTTTTATCTGCGGGATGAGCAGCGTGCTCACGTGCCCGAGGCCGGTACCGGAAAGGACAAGTCCCCTGTATCCTTCGTATGCTTTCAGGAGATCGGGAGACATGCCGGGATAGAACTGGATAAGTCCGCAGTGCGGTTCGAGTTTGTCAAAAAGAGCAGGTTTCCGGGTGCCCCTCCGCACAGCGTCATCGCCAAGGGTCACCTTCCGGCTCATGTAGTCAACCGTCCCGATCGGGGGAAGCCCGATGCTCTGGAACGCGTCACGCCGCGAAGTATGCATCTTTCTTACCCGGGTGCTCCGGTGGATGGCGCAGAAATCATCGTTTGTTGACGCATGCATGACAACGGCAACCTCGCCGAGATCGCTCTTTGCCGCACTTGCCGCACAGACTGCATTCATCGCGTTGTCACTTGACGGCCGGTCTGCCGAACGCTGCGACCCGACAAAGATTACCGGGACGGGAGTGTCAATCATAAAACTGAGGGCAGCCGCACTGTAAGCCATCGTATCAGTGCCATGTGTGACAATAACACCGGTTACACCGTGACTGATCTCGTCATACACGGCCTTTGCAAGTTCCTGCCAGATTGCAGGAGTCATGTTCTCGGAGAGGATCGTATAGAGCTGTTTTGTGCGGTACCGGCCGATCTCCGCAAGCGCCGGGATTGCGGTTAAAATGTCATCTGCATCGAACTGGCTCGTTACCGCTCCGGTCCGGTAATCGATTTTACTTGCGATAGTGCCACCGGTCGAGATAATAGCAAGTTCCGGGAGTTTTGGGTCCTGCCGGACCGGCGTCCCGTGGGGTGCAGAGGCTGGTGCCGGGGAAACAAGCGTGCAGCACGCCTTTTCCACGCCAATATTATACCCGCTTTTCAGTTTTACGACAGCCATGCCGTCGCGGTCGGTGATATACGTCCCGGAAAATGTTTTACCGCCATATGCGCAGGTGACAAGGTCCCCTGCGGAAAACATGTTGTTTATGCTACCATCCTCCGTGCATCAGAGATAAGGTCTTCCTTTGTCTTTTTGATCTTACCCAGGCGTTCGTCAATAAACGCTGAATCGGCATCGAGATGTTTTTTCCTGTCGGCAATTGCGATCTTTGTCGCAAACGGTGCCGGTCCCCCGGTTGCCTTTCGGAGAGCAACCGAGTTTGCAACGTCAAGCGCCGCCGTGATCTGGTCTGCCGTGAGTCCCTTGGCCACAAGCGAGATCCCAAGGTCGAGTTCCTTTGCCGATTCTTCAAGGGTTTCAAGGGTCAGGCTGCCTTTCGAAACCGAACGGCCGACAATGTTGTGGGCGGTCCGGAACGGGAGGCCGTAATCCCGCACAAGCGTATCGGCAAGTTCTGTTGCCGTTGAGAAACCCTTTCCGGCCTCCTCTTTCATGCGCTCCGTGTCAAAGGTCGCGCTTGACAGCATATCGATAAGGAGCCGTATGCTCTCTTTTGCGTCCCGCATCCCGCGCCAGATGTTGGGCGTGAGTTCCTGGAGGTCGCGGTTATAGCTCATGGGAAGACCCTTGACCGTCATGAGCGCTCCCGTGTAAGCGCCAAAGACCGAACCGGTTTTTGCCCGCATAATCTCGGCAGTGTCCGGGTTTTTCTTCTGCGGCATAATAGAAGAGGTCGAACAGAACGCATCGTCAAGCGAGACGAATTTTACAAATGAAGAACTCCAGATGACCAGTTCCTCGCAGAGCCGGCTTACGTTTGCCATGAGAATGGAGAGATCGGCAAGGGTCTCAAGGGCAAAGTCCCGGGTTGCCACTGCGTCCATCGTGTTCTCGACAAGGCCGTCAAACCCGAGAAGTGTTGCGGTATACTCGCGGTCGATATGATAACCGGTGGATGCAAACGCGGCAGCACCAAGCGGGCTGAGGTTGACCCGGGCGTAGGCATCGCGGAGCCGGTCGAAATCACGCGAGAACTGCTGTTCGTAACTGAGGAGGTGATGGGCAAGCGTCGTGGGCTGGGCATGCTGCATGTGGGTGAAACCGGGCATGACCGATTCGCGGTGCTGCTCGGCAAGGGCAACAAGCACTTCCCGGACTTTTAAAAGCGCTGCCATCTGCTTGAGCAGTTCTTCCCGGAGCTTAAGCCGTATACAGGTCGCCACTTCATCGTTACGCGAACGGCCCATATGCATCCGTCCCCCGACATCGACACCAACGGCTTCGATTAAAAGCGATTCAATCCCCGCATGGACATCCTCGAACCGGTCATCAAAAACCTCTTCGGGCACTCCCTCGCTGTTGAGTTCCAGAAGCGCCGGGAGGAGCTGTTTTGCGATGTCGGTGCCGATAATCTTCTGCCGTTCAAGCATCAGCACATGGGCAATATCCACCAGCACATCCGCATCGGCAATACAGCGGTCGGACCTCATCGAAGAGAGGAATTTCATCATTTCGCCGGTCCTTTCACCTGAAAGGCGTCCCAGTCTTACTACATCGGTTCGCATCCGTTTACCTCAAAACACCCACTGTTCTTATCACTTAGATGTGTGTGCGGATCGATTAAATCCACGCCTTTCTTGCAGCAAGTTCAATCGCCCGCTGGACCGATTCGCGCGGGATGATAGTCGCGACCGGCACATGGACCAGCTGCTCGATAATACTGGACACGATTGGTGCACAGACAATCGCGATTGCTCCTTCCCGCTCGGCCCGGACGGCAGCAACAATCGCATCCTCCATTGTGTGGACAGGATACTCCCGGACTCTCATATGGTGACCGTCCACATCGGCAAGACGTTCTTCGACACTTTCAAGTACCGGCCGGGCGGCAATAAGACCGATAAATTTCTCATCGCCCGCATGGTAAAACTCACGCAGTCCCCGGACAATCGCCCGCAGCGTCGAGAGGTTGGGGGAGCGTTTCCCGTGCAGGATCTTATAGAGCGAACTCTGTGCAATCCCGCATCGTTTGGAAAGATCGCGGACACTGATACGCAGGTCGTTTTTTAAAAGATCGTTTAAGGTCAGAACAAACTCTTCATCAGACAGGAGAGCCGCGCGGATAACCCGGTCCATTGGGTCAGTATGTGCCATATTAAAAATACAATTGGGCTAACTATGGAAAAATATTTCCTTTATTGTCCAAAATTTTCTTAAAAAGAGTGCATGTCCGGGCCCGGAATACCTGCATAAACGGACATTATAAACAAAAATTTTCTCCTGTTGTAATTATAATAAAAGCAAAGTAACCCTAAAGTGGAATTTTTTTGTCCAAATAGCACACTTTTTTATTTGTGGACGGGATAATGCTCTACTCGTATGAGACCACAACAGACTGCGGCACTCGTGTTTGTCGCACTTGCACTTGTGCTTGTTGTATTTTCTGCCGGCTGCACCCAGTCGTCAGGAACAACCGCCGGTTCCTCCACTGCTGCACCGGTAAAAGAGATCCGTATCGGATACCAGCCAAGCACTCACCAGATGGCTGAGATCACCGCCATGAAAAAAGGCTGGTGGACACAGGACCTTGCACCCTATGGCGTGACGAATGTAACAGATACGGTCTTCCCTACCGGCGCTCCGGAAATGCAGGCAATGCTAGCAAACCAGATCGATGTTGCATATGTCGGCGCTGCCCCGGTCCTTTCTGCTATCAGTACCGGACTTGACGCAAAGATCGTTGCCGGCGTAAACACGCAGGGCTCTGACCTTGTCATAAAAAACGATATCGACTACAAAGGCCCGCAAAGCCTCAAGGGATTAAAGATTGCGACGTTCCAGGCCGGGACAATCCAGGACACACTCCTTCGTAACTGGCTTACCAAAAACAATCTTACACCGGATAAAGACGTCACTCTTCTTGGCATGGGACCCGGTGACGCGGTAACTGCGATGGTTGCCGGAAAAGTTGACGGCGTGTTCCTGCCTCACCCGTCCCCGTCAGTCATTGTGTCGGAAGGCAAGGGCAAAATTGTCGTCCACTCCGGCGAAATGTACCCGAACCACACCTGCTGCGTTCTTGTCGTGAGCGGCAAGCTGATCAGGGAGCACCCGGAGATTGTCGAACAGATCATCAGGACCCACGAAAAGGCCGTCGCGTTTAACGAGAACAATACTGCCGAAGCAGCCGCAATCTATGCCAATGCCACGGGCACCAAGCTCTCCGATGTCACGACATCTCTTGCCCAATGGGACGGAAAGTGGACAACAGACCCGAACGTAATCGAAGACTCGGTCATTGAATATGCAAATATCCAGTACAAACTCGGGTACATCACGACACCCCTCTCAAAAGAGCAGCTCTTTGATACAAGTTTCTACAACAAAATCCACAGCAAAACCGCATAAAAACTACCAACTATTTTTTCTTTTATCGCGCCTTATTGATACGAAAATAATACACAACCAGTAAGGCCTGATTCTGTCAAAGAACTGGTGTGAAGGAATACAAAAAACGCCGATACCCATGAGCAGTCATACACAGAAACAAAAGAACCGGTGGCTTGGAGTCCTCGCCATCGTCTTATGCCTTATTATCTGGCAGGTTGTCGCGGCCTATATTGTAAAGTACACGTTTATCCTTCCCGCCCCGACAGATGTCTTTTTTGCATTTGTCGAACTTGTAAAAAGCGGAACCCTGATTCTTGACCTTGAGGAAAGCCTGATCCACTTTGGGATGGGGATTGGCGCAGCAATCATTGTGGGAATTCCAATCGGGATCATCATGGGCTGGAGCAGGAAATGCGACGCGTTCCTCAACCCGATTGTCGAGATCATCCGCCCGATTCCCCCGCTTGCCTGGATCCCGTTTGCCATCATCTGGTTTGGCCTGACCCTGTATTCAGCAGCTTTTGTGATCTTTATCGGTGCCGTGTTCCCCATAATTATCAACACCTATAGCGGCTTTCGTAACGTCCCGAGAATATTTGTCGAGGCAGGAAAGATGCTGGGCTGCACAAAAAACCTTAACCTTATCCGGCACATTGCATTCCCGGCCGCACTCCCGTCCGTCGCATCAGGTATCCGGATTGCAACCGGTGTCGCGTGGATGTGCCTTGTCGCGGCAGAACTTTTCGGCGTATCAAATTACGGTCTGGGGAAGAACCTCTGGCAGTACTACAATCTTCACCGGATGGACTGCGTTGTCGTCTATATGCTCATCCTCGGCATGATAGGGCTTGTCGTTGACATACTTCTCCGGTATTATATCGACCGCCATTTCCTGAAATGGCAGACTAATGAGGTGGCATAACCATGGGAAACCTTGAGATCCGCGATCTTTGCCAGTCATTTGCCCGCGACGACAAAACACGTTTACAGGTAATAGAGCACCTGAACCTCGATGTCACCGACAAGGAATTTGTCTGCATCCTTGGGTCTTCCGGGTGCGGAAAGACCACGCTCCTGCGGCTTATTGCCGGACTTGACAAAGCGGAGTCCGGGAGCATTCGTCTTGGCGGCGAGGAGATCCGGGGCCCGAACCCGAAAGTGGGATTTGTTTTCCAGGAATATTCGCTCTTTCCCTGGCGCAACGTGATGGATAATATCGCGTTTGGCCTTGAAATGAAAGGCGTCCCGGCAGAAGAAAGATACAAAATCGCGGAACAGTACCTGGAACTCGTGAACCTGACACAGTTCAAAAACAGTTACCCTTCAGAGTTGTCCGGGGGGATGCGGCAGCGGGTGGCAGTTGCACGTGCGCTCGCGCTCGATCCGGTGCTGCTGTTGATGGACGAGCCGTTTGGGGCGCTTGATGCGCAGACCCGTAACATGCTCCAGAAAGAACTGCTGGAAATCTGGGAGAAAACCAAAAAAACGATCATCTTCATCACCCACAGCGTGGACGAAGCTGTCTACCTGTCGGACAGGATCATTGTCCTGACCCCCCGGCCGGGACGGATCTGTAAAATCACACCCGTCGAAATGTCACGCCCCCGGGACCGTACCAGCGTGAAGTTCGCAGAGGTCAGGCGCGATATCCTCGACCTTATAAACAGGGATTGTTCAGTCCAGTAAGGTTTAATACGCCACATCTCTATTTTATTAAAGCAGTTTGTGAAGTGTGCCGGCACGATAGCTCAGGTTAAATACAACGTTTTCGTGCCCGCTTTTACGATTCATACACTAGGAGTAGGAAGCGATGGTAAGAAAACCGGGAAAGATGTACAGGAACCTTGCGAAGAAAGCCTATACCCGACGCGAGTATATGGGCGGGGTTCCCGGTAACAAGATCGTACAGTTTGAAATGGGAAACCTTTCCCAGGAATTCCCGACTGAGATTGACCTGATTGTTGAAGAGACCTGCCAGATCCGGCACAGCGCCCTTGAAGCAGCCCGTATCTCAGTGAACAGGAAACTGCTCAAGGATGTCGGAAGGACAAACTTCCACTTTAAGGTCAGGACCTACCCGCACCATGTGCTCCGTGAGAACAAGCAGGCAACCGGAGCCGGGGCAGACCGTGTCTCGGAAGGTATGCGCCTTGCATTCGGTAAGGCAGTCGGGACTGCAGCACGTGTCGAAGTCGGCCAGATCGTTTTCACAGTGTTCACAACTCCCCAGTACCTTGACAAGGTCAAGGCTGCAATGAGAAACGGTGCCCACAAGCTTCCGAGCCCGTCCCACCTCAAGGTCCACACAATCAAGGTGAGCGGCAGGATCATCGCAGCACCCAAGATTGCAGGGGATAAGATTGCAGCACCGGTTAAGACCGAGGCAGAAGCAGAAGCCGCAGCAGAACCGGCAAAGGGTGCTGAAGCTGCAAAGGGTGCCGAGCACAAGGGCGGCGCTCACAAGGGTGCCGAGCCCGCAAAGGCTGAACCCGCAGCAAAGGGCGCTGAAGCCGCAAAAGGCGGAAAAGCCCCGGCAAAGGGCGGCAAGGAAAAGAAGTAAATTCTTTTCCAGTTTCTTTTCTTTTTTGGATATTTTTCTCTGGATTTTCTGTTTCCTGCTCACAGGATCGCGATGGCGTTTGTCACTGATATCAGGTATTTGAAAGAATTTTTCGCCCTTTAATAATTTCAAAAAGGTCCCGTGGGTTATTTTTTTTTAATTTCCGGAATCCTCATTCGCACACTATATAATCTCCCCGCCGCTCAAACTATAGACAAATGATATCGGAACGGGAGGGTCTGCGGACGGCACTCGCAGATGCAACGTTTAAGGCAATGCGGGAAGCAGTCATCTGCCTGCCACCAGATGTAAAAGAGGCATTAAGAAAAGCCGCCGCATCCGAAAAAAATGCAGTCGCACGTGGGGAATATGAAAATATAACAAAGAATATTCTCGCGGCTGAACATCTTCGCGTTCCCCTCTGCCAGGACACCGGTGTCCCGGTTGTGTATATCACCCTGCCGCCACGGGTACCGTTTTCTGACCTGCTTTTTGAAGCAGTTGCTGACGGCATCCGCCGGGCGACAACAGATGTGCCGCTGCGCCCGAACGTTGTCGACCCGCTCACCCGGCATAACACCGGGGACAATACCGGTGCCGGAATGCCGGCGGTCCATGTCCGGCCCGGCGACCGGTTTACGGTTACAGTCCTCCCAAAAGGAGCCGGTGCGGAAAATGTCTCCCGGCTTGTGATGCTCCTCCCGTCACAGGCAAATAAAATCGAAGACGTCGTTGCCGAAACCATGCTCATCGCTGAAGGACGACCCTGTCCCCCGGTAGTACTTGGGGTAGGGATTGGCGGGACATCCGATGGCGCCATGGCACTTGCAAAAGAGGCGCTGCTCCAGCCTATTGACACAATGACGGATTTCGAACAGCAGCTCTGCGACGCGGTGAACCGGCTCGGGATCGGCCCGATGGGACTTGGCGGGAACACAACAGCACTTGCGGTCAAGGTAAAAACGGCCGCCTGCCACACCGCATCGCTGCCGGTTGCGGTAAACGTGCAGTGCTGGGCGAACCGGCATGCGACTGTGGAGGTGGACTGGTGACCGGAAAGGCAATACAACTCCGCACTCCGCTTGGCGATGAGATCCTCACGCTCAAAGCAGGTGACCGGGTCGAACTCTCCGGCCTTGTCTATACCGCACGCGACGAAGCCCACTTACGGATGCAGAAAGACGGCATCCCCTTTGAGCCGAAAGGAGCGGTTATCTACCACTGCGGGCCGGTCGTAAAAGACAACCGGATTGTTGCTGCCGGGCCGACTACATCTGCACGGATGAACTCCCTGTCAGGTTTCCTCATCGAACGGGGAATCCCGGGCCTGATCGGCAAAGGAGGCATGGACCGTACCGTTAAAGAACAACTGAAGGGCCGGGGCGTCTACTTTGCGTTCACCGGAGGATGTGCGGCACTTGCCGCCTCCCATATGACATTAAAAGGCGAGCATTTCCCGGATCTTGGAATGGCTGAAGCGGTCTGGGAAATCGAACTTGACCGGCTGCCGCTTGTTGTTGGTATCGATGCACACGGGAACGATATCTTCGAAACCGTGAGGGAAAACGCGAAAAAATCGTTTGGATCGGGAAAGACTCACAAATGAACATAAAGAATAGGTTTTTTTCGACTCAATTGCTACATACATAGGACAGATTCCATGAAACTCGCCATAGACGAGACCCGGTGCAAGGGTTGCAATCTCTGTACAAAAGTCTGCCCGTACCGGATTTTCAGGGAGGGAAAACACCCCAACAGGAAGGGGATTGTAGTTCCGGAACTCGACCGCCCGGAACGTTGTACCAACTGCCGGCTCCGCAAACTCTATGGACGGCAGCTCTGCGGGGTATGCCAGCTTACCTGCCCCGACCAGGCTATCCACTGGGAGGAAGAGGAACCATACGAACCCCACAAGGTGGCGATTGAATATTGACGTCGAGACTTGAATTCTGGCA
>DAOQAA010000053.1:0-10761 GCA_035353675.1 Methanoregula sp.
ATACGGCGGGTTCCCGATCACCGCGTCAAACCCGCCCGCTTTCATAATATCGGCAAACTCCGTGTCCCAGTCAAACGGGTTGATCCGCTTTATCTCGTTGGCCGGCATTGCCGGGGTCATAATGTCCCAGCCGATAAGCGAGTTCCCGCACTTGATGTTGTCGTGCAAAGAGGGAAGCGCCCGCTCCGCGAAAAGCTTGAGCTGCTTGTCAATATTCTCCTCGTTCTCCTCTTCAAGCACTTTTAATAAAAGGGAGAGTTTTGTCACCTCAACGGCCTGGTGATCGATATCGACGCCATAGATATTGTTTAAGAGAATCCGCTTTTTCTCCGCAGTTGTGAGCCGCCAGTCGCTCCGTGTCCGCGTCGCATCACCGCTCACACCGGCCTTGTAGACCGGGAGATCGACCTGCGAGAGTTTCTTTTTCCCGCGAGGGGCCGGTTCGGGCAGGAGAGCAAGAACCGCCGGGTCGGTTGCAGAGTTCTTCTCCTTAAAGACCGGGACGAGATGTTCGATATACCAGTCCCGGTGCCAGTCGAGCAGGAACTGGTACGCCCCGATCAAAAACGAACCGGACCCGCACGCCGGATCAAGGATGCGGAGCTTTGCCACGTCGCGGGGGGTCTTCCCTTTCACCAGTTCGCCGACCGTGTGTTTCACGATATATTCAACGATATACTGCGGCGTGTAGAAAACCCCGCCCGCCTTCTTTACCTCCGGTTTGTATTCCACCTTTGCCTGGTGACTGTCAGTCAGCCGGATCACTTTTCCGAGGAACTGCTCGTAAACATGGCCGAGGATAGCCGGAGGAATGACCGAGAACAGGTACGGGGATTCCGGGTAGTAGAGCCGTTTGATAATCCCTTTGAGCACCTTGTCGTCGATAATTACCGAAAGCGAAAGAGTGTCGGGCAGTTCGTCCGTGTCCTGCTCCTGCTGGAAATGGAAAAGACCGGAGTTGTATTTCTCGTCCGCCTGCCGGAAGAGATCGCAGAGCCGGGCGTAGGTCCGGTCGCCTTCGAGCAGCTTGTAGAGCGTCGGGTATTCTTCGATACCCCGGTCTTCGCAGATACGCAAAAAGATAATGCGGTCGATGGTGCGCTGGACAACGCTGTTGAGTTCCTCAACCGAGAGTCCGGTATTTCGGAGCGCAATATTTCGCGCGAGTTCGTCCCGCCACGATTCGATCTCGGTAAGGATATCATCATCAACGTTTGCCGTCCCTTTCTTGCCCTTCGTGCTCTCCGCGTACTTGTCAAACGATCCCTTAAGGATTGCATCCTGCGAGAAGATCGAGAGCAGCCAGTCCCATCGCTCCGGGTATTCATTATAGGTGAAGTACTCAATCCGTGCTACTGCTGCCGAATCGCTTGTCTGGGGTTTTCTGGTGCAGTCATAGACCGCGAACTCCTCAAAATCGGTAAGAATGGAGAGCGGGAGCTTGGCGTTCCATGCATACCACCGGAGCTGAAGGGCGGCATCGGCATCGTCTTTGATATTCACGGACGGCTTTTTTGTCTCGACAATAAACTTCCGCACTCCACCGATCCGGAACGTGTAATCAAAAAACTGTGTCTTGCCCCGGATCCGGATCGGTTCTTCATGCAGGACTTCCCGGTACGCTTCCGAGAATCCCTTGTTGTTGTTCACGTCCCAGCCAAGGGCACGGAAAAACGGATCGGTAAAATCTTCCCGCAGCTGGGTCTCGTTGTATTTTTCCTGCCCGCGATGGTATGCGTCCCGGTGAAACGTATACTTCTCGACCAGTTTTTGGATCGCTTCGGGCGCAGTCATGAAATGAAGGGTTACTTTTTATCAGGTTAAAGGTGTTGAAATGTAATTCCTGGAATTACATGGAGGATTCGAATAGTATTCACCTGACCCGTCATGGATTATTATTTCAGACATCCTAAAGGGTAGTCAGGATCTACCGGGATTTGCGTTGGCCTCTCTTTCCAGTGCAGCAATCTTCGGTTCGATTTCCGGGAGATCTTCGGTGATTACATTCCAGACGATCTGCCAGTTGATTTCAAAATAACGTTGGATTACCTTATCCCTCATACCGGCAATCTCCCGCCACTCAATTTCAGGATGACTCTCTTTAAGCGGTACGGAGAGGTTCTTTACCGCCTCACCAATCACCTCGATTGCACGGATCACGGCATGGGCGTAATATTCGTCGTTTAAGAGGTCCTCATACTTACGGTTGGCGCTGATATTGAGAAGAAAAAGTATCTCCCGGTGGATATGGACAAGAAGAATACGGTCATCCTTCAATCCAGATCACATCCTGCTCGATGTAAGGCCGGATCAGGTCAGAGAGCGAAGATTCAGTAAGGAGATCCACATTGCGTTTAAACAGCACTTCCAGATAATCCGAAAGCCCGATAAAATTATGGAGGGTGGCGCATCCCGGTGCAAAATCAACAAGAACATCGACATCGCTTGTTTTTGTCTGTTCCCCCCGGGCAAATGAGCCGAACAGGCCGATTTTTGTCACTCCGAATTTTTTACGGATAGCCGGTGCTGCGGCGGCTAGCTTTTTTACAGCAAGGCTCTTTGGATGACTGCCTTTCTTTTGTTGCGGCGTAAGCTGTCCGGGCACCCGTTCACTCTCGTTTTTGTAAGGTGTTTGGCAACCGGTTAAATAAGGGTATGGTTATAGCGGTGGAAACTTTCATGGCAATTCAAACGGTTGTACTGCATCAGTAGAGATTCCGGATTATCCGGCCCCCTCCCCGCCCCGGATTCCCCGTTTTTTCCGGGTTTGAGGCACTGATCGGCCAATAAGCGGCACTAATTCAGGGTCCGGAAGGCATTTTTACGTCGGAGAAATGGGACACTAAACAGCAGCGTTCCGGCATGCGATCTTTTTTTAATGTGCTGGTGGACCCTGGATCGAACAGAATGCGGATATGGGGCTCCGGAGGGCATCCGGGAAAATTTCATGTCGGAAACTATGACACGAAGACAAGATGAGGGGGAACCCTCACATATCTCCGGCAAATTCTGATCAATACCGTTTAAAAAAATGAACATATGTTCAAAATAAAGAACGGTGCAAAGTGAGCAGGGGCCCCCAGCAGCCCGGATATTTTTTTAGCAGGGGGTATACCCCCCCACCATGTGTTGGCCTGACAGGGGCCCTACCCCCACCCCCTTCATTCCCCTCAGAGGGGATCACCCCCCTCCCCATGTACCGGGGCAGGAGGGGGTATACCCCCTCCCCCCCAAGGATCCGGACCGACCCCCCCCTTTCATCATCCGGGAAATTCCTGGCAAGTATCCTTCCGTCGAAGATTCCACGCGAACAACCCTCTGTTTCCGGTGCAAAAACAGGGTCTATCCCCGGATCCGGAAAGGGGCACAGGCCCCCTACCCCCTCCCAGTCAGTTCTCACAAGAGGGGATCATCCCCCTCCCCCTCTATTATCTAAGGAGGGGGCCTACCCCCCACCCATCCGGAACCGTGACAGGCGGTATACCCCACTACTCCACTTCCCGCTTAAACGGCCGGTACGGCATCCCGCCGCCTTCGTAAAACTTCGAGAAGAACTCCACAAGGTGGAGACGTATCGAATGGATCGACGGTGAGAACATCGCGAGCAGGACATTGAGTGTATGCAGGAGCAGGGCGACAATGATCCCGATAATCGCGAACTCAAACGCCCCGCCAAGCCGGTTTGCCACCATTGCGAGGATCACCGAAGCCATCCCAATCGCCATCAGCCTCGCGTACGAGAGGATATTTCCCATCGTGCTCATCACTTCAATAGTCCCAAAGATCCCCGCACCCAAAAGGATGAGCGGCAGGGAAATGACAATGAGGACAACTGCCGGGTAGACTGCATAGTCCGGCACGACATTGGCAAGCATCGCGACGAGAATAATAACTGCCGTGATCATCAGAATCATTCCCGTCTTCTCGTACAGGTGCCTGCGCTTCTTCATGATAATCGCGTTTCTAATACCAAGAAACAGTCCCAAAAAGACATGGATAACCCCGATCGTGATCGCAATGATAAGCATCGGGATCATGACATCCACCCGGTTCCATGTAATGCCAAGAAGGTGCACCGGGTGGAGCCAGCCCATCTCCTCCCCCAGGTTCCCGAAGAACTCGCCGAAAAAGAACCCGAAAATTATTGTCGGGATTGCGGAAATGGCAAGGATTTCTGCGAGGTTTTTTACAAATGCTATTGCCTTAAACCGGTACCATAACACGAGCGCAAAGGCAAGGATGACAAGACCGTACCCGACGTCACTTACCATGAGCCCGAAAAAGAACGGGAAAAAGATCGCGAGGATTGGCGACGGGTCGACTTCATGGTACCGTGGCGGAGTAACAAGCTGCATGATAAACTCGAACGGCTTTATCCACGACGGGTTGTCGTAATGGATTGGTGCATTTTCCATGTCTTTTTCCGTCACCGGCAAATCCTCTATAATCACCCGGTCCAAAAATGCGTCTTTCAGTAAATTTTGCGTCGATTTGAGGTTCTTTTTCGGGATCCAGCCCATAATGACAAACGTGTATTTCGACAAACCGAAGTTCCGGTACGCCCCCAGTTCGTTATTGACGGTCTCTAGTTGCTTTTTTATGACAACAAGTTCCTGGTACCACGTGTTTGAAAGAGAGAGCAGTTCCGCATCGATACGGGCAATCTCGTCCTGAGCACGGAGCCGTCTCTCTTCAACCATCGCGTACATCTCAAAAAAAGGCCGGCCGGTAAACTCTTTCGGGAGCCTGACTTCGTTCACGTTCACCGAATAGATAAACGAATGGATCTCCCCGGAATATTTTTTCGGGAAGACCATGATGGTGGCAAGGGTCTCTGCATCGACCGCCGTTGAAATCATCTCGAACCTGTTGCCGGTGATCGTGTCGAGCTCTTTTTTAATCAGTTCAAGAACGTCCTGGTGCTCAGCCTGGATAAGGAGGATCGTGACCTCGAAATCTTTGAGTGTCGGGATCTCTTTTTCCATCGGCTGGATAATATCGAGGACCTTTACGTACCGGTTCAGGGTCGTGATCGAAAGCGTGACCTCGGTTTTCTTTACCGCAAGTTCCCGGGTCGTCGTTTCGAGCTTGTGGATGATCGTTTTTGCCCGGGCGACAAGTTCGGGATGGGTCTTTTTTAAAAGTGAAGACTGGATACGTGCCTGGAGCCCGGGGTCATCAGCGATTACCGGCAGCGTTGAGAAAATTGCATTGATCGCGGAAAGGACTTCTGCGACTACATTTGCTTCGTCCTGCCGTATGCGTTCCAGGTGGATCTCGCCGTCCGGAATGAGGTCCGGGGCATTTTCAAGATGGATAGTGCCGGCTTCATACAACAGGTCAACTACCCGGCCTAACTCTGCTTTTGGTCCGATCACCTGGATGCGTTTCATTGCCTGGAGCATACCGCTCCGCCTGCCGGGCACACCCGGCATTATTCCATGGTCACGTACCTGACGATCCGTTCCGCTGCTTTCGGGACGTTTTTCTCACCGGTCAGTGTAACTGTCGTTAGTTCCTGCGCTGCCGTTTTTTTCAGCGCCTCAATCCCGGTTTCAGTCTTCCCCCGTTCGGCCCAATAGATTTGTTCGGCGCTTGTCTTCCCGGCCTTTTCCGCGATACAAATCATGTCTTCAGATTCGGTACGGGCGGCGGCAACCCATTTTTCCGCCTCTGCTCTCGCGGTCTCGATCTGCCGGGCAAACTCCTGCTCCTTGTCCCGTATCTGCTGCAGGAGTGTTTTTTCAGTATCAGTCACGTCTTGCCACTCCGTTTAGAGTCCGTGCTTCTCTTTTAGGATCGAAGTCACCCCGCACGGGGGTTTCCGCCGGGGATCCTTCGGGTGTCCACTGTCAGAGTCACTCCCGACGATTCTCCTTGTCTTTGCTGCCGCTTCTTCTATCCGTTTCCGGCAGTTCGCCATTGCCGCATTCTGGAGATTATTGATTGTTGAAAGAAGATCTTCTGCCATATGCACCTCCGAAAGAGGAGATGATTATGTGCACTATACTCATAAGGTAGAATATATACTTTCTTTAAGATGGATGTCAGGGTATCTCCCCAAAGGTGATCCATTAATTTACAGGAAGCCTCAAACTTCTCACAAGAACCGGCAATATGCCTCGTATCAGGTTCTCTTGAGGCGCTCTCATGGACATGTTTGCAAATATCGGGCTTTTGATTGTTTTTATTCTCGTGCTTGTTCTCCCGTTCAAGGTGAAGTGCATCGAGCGTAACCTTGAGGTGTTCCTGTTCGCCTGCGGTATTTCAGCCCTGACGCTGTCCGGTCTTATCACAATCGCAGGTGAGCATACCGGCTGGAGCCTTGCAATAGTGGAAGAAGCCCTCCTTTCCCCGCTGAAGATAACCACCGTGTTTGGTATCCCCATCGGGATTGTCCAGATTGTGCTTGTATTCGGGTTACTGATCTACTTCTTCTACCACAAGCTGCAGTCAGCAATCGTGGGGATGGTCGAACGGGTCCCGCTTGACTGGATCATCTTCATGCTCATCGTAGTTCTCGGGTTTGTGTCAAGCATCATCTCTGCCATCCTTGCGGCAATCATCCTTGTCGAGATTGTAAATGCCCTGCCTGTCGTAAGAAAAGCAAAAGTCGAAATTGCGGTGGTATCCTGCTTTTCCATCGGCCTTGGGGCCGGTCTTACCCCGTTAGGGGAACCCCTGACAACGATTGTCGTTTCAAAGCTCGCGGGCGCACCCTATCATGCCGGGTTCACGTTCCTGTTTGACCAGATTGCCATCTATATCATCCCGGCGGTTATTGCTCTTGGGATAGTCGGAGTGATCCTGTACCGCCGTATTCCGGCTGGTGACGAGAAACTTGAATGCGTTGTCGAACGCGAGACGATCCGGGAGATCCTCATCCGGGCCGGCAAGGTCTACCTCTTTATCATGGCGCTGGTGTTCCTTGGCGAGGGTTTCAAGCCGCTCATCCTTGAATATATTATTTCAATCCCGTCTGCGGGGCTGTACTGGATAAACATTGTTTCTGCGGTGCTTGACAACGCAACTCTTGCCGCTGCCGAGATCAACCCGGCGCTTTCACTCCCGCAGATCACAAGCGCCCTCATGGGTCTTTTGATTGCCGGTGGCATGCTTATCCCGGGAAACATCCCGAATATCATCGCAGCGGGAAAGATGGGGATTTCAAGCAGCGAATGGGCAAAGATCGGGCTCCCCCTCGGGATTGTCCTGATGGTGGTATTCTTCTGCATTCTCTTTGTCCCGGCATGGCTTGGAATGGCCTGAAAAAAAATAAGAATAACATTTTTGGCCTGGCCTGCCGGACAATGGCCGGCCCGGACAACAAACCTGATGAGCTGTTGCGGGCAAATATTGACGACAACGGTGTTTTGATGAATTCCGGGACCACAAACAACAGTAACGACGGCATTGACTATCTGGTAAGCCAGCTTGACGACCCGGAGATAGATAACCGTCACCACGCGGTTCTCGCGCTTGCGGCGGAAGGGGAAGCAGCGGTTCAGCCCCTGATCAGTGCCCTTGCTGCTGCGGATAACGACGACCGCCGCTGGTACCGTGCGATTGCCCTTTCAAAAACGGGAGAGCCGGCAATTGTGCCCCTTATTGCGGCGATGAAAGAGAATCCCGACCGCGAGTTCCGGCGATATGCCGCTGCGGCGCTGGGCGAGATGGGAGAGCCGGCGGTTGAACCACTTATCGATGCAATGTCCGGGGACGACAAGGAACTTCGGGGTTTCCTGTCCCGGGCGCTCTGCCGGATAGGAAAACCCGCAGTAGCCCCGCTGACCCGGCGGCTCTCCGATGCGGACGATATCCTTCGTTCGTGCGCTACGCTCACGCTCTGGCAGATGGGCGAGACCGGCATTCCCTCCATAGTGGATAAGGTACAGGAAGAGAACCACTCCTGATCTCTCCTCTTCAGTTCCTGTTTTTACACGGGTCGGGCGGCGGATACCACACTATAAAATTCTAGAGCCGCCAATCTACCATCATGCTCATACTGTCTCCTGAGATGGAAGCGTACGGGAAGACCCTCATGGACGGGCTATCCCACGCGATTGCATGTGCACAGAAAGCACGTTCTCAGGGGTATGACCCAAGCCTCGACGTCGAGATCCCGATAGCAAACGACCTTGCCGACCGGGTGGAAGTGCTTGTCGGGATCAAAGGGGTAGCGGCCCGGATCCGGGAACTCGAATCGCAGATGTCCCGTGAGGAAGTGGCGCTCCGTATCGGTGACGATTTTGTCGCAAGGATGTTCGGGGAGAAGAACAATGACGAGATCCTCGACCATTCTATCCGGACAGCAATGGCCCTTCTTACCGAAGGCGTGGTCTCTGCTCCCACGGAAGGGATCGCAAAGATCGGGCTTGGCAAGAATGATGACGGCAGCTCGTACCTTATGATCTATTATGCCGGCCCGATCCGGAGTGCCGGCGGTACGGCACAGGCGCTGTCGGTGCTTGTCGGGGACTACGTGCGGGCAAAACTCGGCATCGGGCGGTATATCCCCCGGCCGGTCGAGGTCGAACGGTACATCGAGGAAATCCGCCAGTACAACACCATCATGAGCCTCCAGTATCTCCCCAGTGAAGCCGAGATCAAGCTGATCGTGGAGAACTGCCCGGTCTGCATCGATGGCGAAGCGACTGAAAAGGAAGAGGTGTCCGGTCACCGGAACCTCCCCCGGGTCGAGACAAACGCGGTCCGGGGCGGGATGGCGCTTGTCCTTGCCGAAGGGATCGCGGGAAAAGCCCGCAAGCTCAAGAGCAAGGTCGAGAAGATGGAGATGACCGGCTGGGACTGGCTGGACAAGCTCATTGCCGGGGCAGGAAAACCTTCCGCTGAAACGGAAAGCCACGCCCCGGGTATAAAGCCGCTTGACAAGTATCTCCGCGATCTCATCGGCGGCAGGCCGGTCTTTTCCTACCCGATGAGAAAAGGGGGGTTCCGGCTCCGGTACGGGCGGTCGAGAAATACCGGTTTTGCGACTGCCGGATTTAACCCGGCAACACTTCACCTGCTTGGCGGGTTCCTTGCGGTCGGCACCCAGATGAAACTTGAGCGGCCGGGAAAAGCCTGCGGGGTGGTGCCGGTTGATACAATTGAAGGCCCGACGGTCAGGCTCAAAGGCGGCGAGGTTCTCAAGGTAAATGATGAAAAAACTGCGCTGACCCTGGTAAACAAAGTCGAAAGGATCATCGATGTCGGCGAGATCCTGATCGCGTACGGGGACTTTCTGGAAAACAACCACCCGCTCGTCCCTGCCGGGTATTGCGAAGAATGGTGGCTGCTTGACCAGAAACCGGGGACAAAACCGCCAAAGGACGAACCGGAAGCGCTTGTTCTCGCCCGTGCCGGCGGGTACCTGTTCCCGGCCTATACGTGGTTCTGGGACGATATCAGCGTTGAGCAGATCCGGCTGCTTGCCGATACGGTTTCAGCGAGTGGGAAGATCGTGGAAGACACTCTTGTTCTTCCCCTTGACCAGAAGGTAAAGGATCCCCTGGAGCTCCTGCTCATCCCCCACAAAGTGACCGGCGGGGAAATACATATCAGGACGTACCGGGCATTTGTCGCCTGCCTCGGCCTTGACGAACAGTTAAAGAAACGCGAAACGTGGAACACGGTGCCCGAAGGTGCCGAACAGCTTGCGCTTGTCATGCACGTCAGCGGTCTCCGGCTCCGGTCCCGGTCCGGGATTAGGATTGGCGGCCGGATGGGCCGGCCCGGCAAATCCAAACCCCGGAAGATGAGCCCGCCGCCTCACGCCCTCTTCCCGCTTGGTGATTCTGGTGGGGCAAGGCGCTCGTTCCAGGAAGCGTCGAACCATACCGAAGAGTCGGATGCATCAGCGACCGAGATCGATTTCCAGAAAGAGGGTGGCGTTATCGAGATCGAAGTCGGCCGCCGGCGCTGCAGCAGCTGCGGGGAGATCACCTACATGAACCGGTGCCAAAAGTGTGGCATCCACACGGTCCCCATTTACACCTGCCCGAAATGCAACCACGAACTGGCGACCGAGTTCTGCCCGAACTGCCAGGTCCTGGCCACATGCAGCCAGCGGCTCGCATTAAACGTAAAATCGGAATACACGCAGGCGATGGATCGCCTTGGGATAAAAAAAGAGAGCATCGCTCTTGTAAAAGGCGTAAAAGGGGTAATCTCCCGCGAGCGAGCTGTCGAGGCGATGGAAAAAGGCATTCTGCGGGCAGCTCAGGATATCTATGTCTTCAAGGACGGCACCGTCCGGTTCGACATGATCGACCTCCCGCTCACGCATATCCGGCCGGACGAGGTGCGGGTGCCGGTGGAAAAACTCCGGTCGCTTGGGTATCTTAAGGATATTTACGGCTACGATCTCCAGAATGGTCAGCAGATTATCGAGATGCACCCGCAGGACCTCCTGCTCTCGGATTCGTGTGCGGACTACATGATTAAGGTTGCACAGTTTATCGACGAGGAACTGATCCGGCTGTACCATCTTCCCGCATTTTACAACATAAAGACCCGTGACGATCTGGTCGGCCACCTGCTGATCGGGCTTGCCCCGCACACAAGCGCCGGGGTTCTTGCCCGGGTGATCGGGTTTACGAAGGCAAACGTCGGGTACGCCCATCCGTTCTTCCATGCGGCGAAACGCCGGAACTGTTTCTTTGGCGATACCGAAATCGAGGTATATGATGGCAAAAAATGGTCGCGCCAGCCGATCCGGAAATTTGTGATGGAGAATTTCGACATCAGTAAACCCGGGGT
>DAOQAA010000054.1:0-10717 GCA_035353675.1 Methanoregula sp.
AATCCGGTTTTGTGTACATGCCGGTAAACTCGATCACCGGCTGGCGCCGGACCGGATCGTATGTGCCCGTAATATCAACAAACGGGCCCTCGTCCGTGACATCCGGCCCGATGAACCCTTCAAGGACGATCTCTGCATCGGCAGGGACAAGAACACCGTTTGAACATGCCTTCACGTGGATCGTCCCCCCGAGCAATTCAGCCGCATACGCGAGTTCTTTTCCGGTCGGGACCCGGGTGCAGCTTGCAAAAGTCACCGCCGGATGTGCTCCGATTACCATTGCAACCGGCAGGCGCTCACCGCAGGCAAGCGCTTTTTTGTGCATGACATACGTGTGTCGCCCTTCGACAAGCCGGGCAGCGACCCTTGTGTCATCAAGCCGGAGCATCCTGTGGATTGAAGCGTTTTCGACGCCGTCCCATTTCGAAAAGACAATTCCCGCCGTGAAATAGTTCCCCGCGTCTTTTGGGAAAAAGTGCATGACCGGGATGCGGGACAGGTCAACTTTACCCATCGCAAGTTTCCCGTCGTTTACAACCTTCCCGTTAAAAGTAGCATCGGCGAGTTTTTTTACAAGGTTCTTCTCATCGATACCAAGTGCAAGCGAGAGTGCGTGCCGGTCGGAGGTCAGGTTCATCACGGCCCGGGCGCCGCCGATGTTGTGGAAGAAGAGGATCTTATCAGTCTTTGCCGCCATCTGTGCGACTTTCATATCGTCCGGGGAAAACGCTTCTTTTACATCGGTAACAAGGCCCGACTTTCGCATTTTTTCAATAAATTCACGCATCGTAACCACTCCATCGCTGTGCAAGCGTATGATCGACACCGAGATGATCAAGCACCCGGGCTACTACCATATCTACAAGATCGTCAATTTTTTCCGGGCGGTGGTAGAACCCCGGGCAGGCCGGCATGATCATCGCCCCGGCCTCATGTGCGGCAAGCATGTTTGTCAAATGGATTTTTGAGAGCGGCATCTCGCGGGTGACAAGGATGCATTTCCGGCGTTCCTTTAAGCAGACATCCGCGGTCCGGGTGATGAGGTTGTCAGCGTAACCGGAAGCAATCGCCGCAAGCGTCTTTGAACTGCACGGGATAATGACCATCCCGTCGTACCGGTGCGAGCCGCTTGCAATATCCGCGCTGATCGCATCAATATCGTGGTATTTTGCATTAAAACCGGAAAGGTCAACGCCCTCGTGGCGTGCGATCTCCTGCGCGACATCCGATATGATTAGGTGCACGCGTGCATCAGGGCACAGCACCTCAAGCAGGCGCCGGGCATAGCAGGCACCGCTTGCACCGGTCACCCCGACCACGAATTCTTTTTTCATTCTTTTTCGCCTCCGCTCTCTCCTGTGTTACCTATGTCGGAGTCCCAAAGTAAAAAGTGTTTATGCAAAAAAAGATTAAGAAACGGGGGATTATTTCCGGACCGGGGCAAAGAAACGGTACCGCACTCTGGACTCCTCGACATGGCGGGCGTGGGAAGGGTTGAGATCCCGGCGGGCTTCAATAACAATGGTATTGAGGATATTGTGGAGCCGGAGGTTATCGATGTCCTTGTCCTTTGCCTCATTAAAGAGGTCCAGAAGGTCGTTGACGCTTTTTAAGACGCCCGAACTTGCAATAAGGTTGAGCCGGTTGAGCGTAAGCGCCAGGTCTTTTTTTGCGATATCCATCTTGTAACTGTCACCAAAGGCAAGGTTGATCTCGGTTACAGCGTTCAGGAGATCCGTGTAGACCTTTAGTTTGTGACTGTTCTCGTGCATCCTTCGCTCTGTCGTACGGAGTTTCAGGATGCATGCCGCAAGGATAATTATGCCGATGACAATGCCACATGTGATGATAAAAACATCAAGGGTAATATCACTCATCTTTTAGTTCACCTTCAGGGGAGTCTCTTTGCAATGTCCAGACTGACTTTAGTCGAGTTTCCATTCATGACAATTTCATAGAGTCCGGGTGTGTACATCGGATATTGCTGGTAAGTATCATAAGAATATGTCCGGCCATACCCGAAAGTCTGCTTCTTATTGGTGTCGAGATTGGTCACCGTCATTTCAAACCAGCAGTTCTTTGGATCGTCACTGAGATTTTTTACACTAAAAACGATTGCCCATGACTGGTTGTCAACCCGGAACTGTTTTGTGTACTGGTTAGTATCGCCATTAAAACGATACGATTCGTTGAGATATTTACCTCCAAGGGAAAAAGCCGGCTGGATTGTTGATTGATTTGTGTATGTTCCCTGAACTTCCAGGATAGCCGGTGTCTTGGTTAATGCCGGACTTTTGTCGCTATTATCCGCAGTGCTGCACCCGGCTGCAAGAACTCCTGTGATGATAAGAATAAAACAAAAAAACAGGTGTTTTTTCATGTTCGGAAATGTTGGAAAGGCCTCATATTAGATTTTTTTATTTGCAAGGGGAACTTTTGGCACCAAAATTTGGCACCAAAAACCGGATTCAGAAGAGGGTGTCCTGCCGGGTGGGTTTTTTGATGTGCAGGACCTCTGCTGCGGCTTCTGCAACTTTATCGCGGTGCTCCGGGAGCGTATAGACACCAAGCCTCCACTGCTCACGCCGGGTCTGGTTGAGCATCACAAGCCGGGGGGACAGATCGGAGAATCCCACGAGATCGTGCTGGTTCTTCACCTGGACTTCAATCGACATTTCCATGGGAACCGGGGGAATATCGACAAGCACATCAGACACCGGACACCCGGCCATTTCGGCAATATCTGCCGCGACCTTACGCGACCGTTCAAGCGACCAGCCGGACAAAAACGCTGCCACATTCACCTGGTCCTGCCCGGCATAAACCGCACGCTTGTAGAGCCTCCGCCCATAGATCCTGTCTGCCATATTACGCGCGAGGATGCTTTTGGAATTCCGTAGTGCGTGCATGCACTCTGAATCATCGAACACACAGACCTGTTCAAAAAACTCGTCGGGATACGTTGCCAGGTGGTCGAGCATCGCTACCTGGAACATGCATTCCCCGATCCGGCTTACATGGTGGTAATAGACCGCCGGGCGCATCATCGTACGCGCGATGAGCAGGGATTCTGCTGCACTGATCCCGTTCTCGTCAAGCACCACTCCCTCCGGTGCAAGATGGATGTTCCTGATGAGCCGGTGCGCATCGACTGTACCGTACGGTGCGCCGGTGTAATACGCATCGCGGAGCAGGTAATCCATCCGGTCCACGTCAAGATCACCATGGATGATCCCCGAAAGCGGGTGACATCCCTTGACGACCGCACAGACATCACGGGGATCGATTCCAAGCAGCTCGAGCAATGGAACAAACTGTGCGTCAACAATCCCGACAATATCGTCGTGGTTCCGGCCGAGCCGGGCCTTCATCAACGGTTCGCTTGCATGGGAAAACGGCCCATGTCCCACATCATGCAGGAGCGCAGAGACCATCACCAGTTGCCGGTCTTCTTTTGAGAGACAGAACTGCCGGCAGGCAACCCCTGCAAGGTGCATCGTGCCAAGCGAGTGTTCAAACCGGGTGTGGTTGGCACCGGGATAGACAAGATAGGAAAAACCAAGCTGGCGGATATACCGCAGGCGCTGGATGGCCGGGGAATCCAATAGCGGCAGGAGCTCCTCATCCACTTCTACGTAGCCATGGACCGGGTCTTTGATGATCTTGGGATTCACTAAAGAATCTTCATATACATCGCATAAAAGTATTTTACTAATGATTACGTTCCTTTCGGGCGGGACCGGCACCCCGAAGCTTTTACGCGGGATGCAGAAAGTGATGGACAGGCACGAAATATCCGTTGTCGTAAACACGGCAGAGGACATCTGGATCTCCGGCAACCACATATCACCGGATGTTGACACGGTCATGTACCTTTTTGCCGGCGTCCTCAATACCGATACCTGGTGGGGGATCAGAAACGATACCTTCACCACCCACGACGAAATCACCCGGATTGGTCCGGAAGAGTACATCGCGATTGGCGACCGGGACCGGGCGGTGCATATTGTCCGGGGAAACATGCTCAGGGACAGCATGAGACTCACTAATATCACACGGACCCTGTGCGACCGGTTCGGCGTCCGGGAAAATGTCCTCCCTATGGCAGATACCGAAGTCACGACAAAGGTAAAGACAGAACTTGGCCTCATCCACTACCAGGAATACTGGGTGCGGAGCAAAGGGAAAATCCCCATTGAAGATGTCGTACGGTGTTCAAAAGTACCTCCCGAAAGTACTGAAGAAGTGCTGCAAGCCGTTGCCGCAAGCGATACTGTTGTCATCGGGCCGTCAAACCCGATTACAAGCATCACGCCCATTCTCGAATGCAAAGGTCTTGTCCAAGCCATGAAGGACAAATATGTTATCGCCGTAAGCCCGTTCATTGGCAATGCCCCGGTAAGCGGCCCGGCTGCCGCACTTATGAAGGCATCTGGTTTTGAAGCGACATCGGCCGGCACCGCAGCGTGCTACAAGGATATTGTCGACCTCTTTGTCCAGGACATCCGCGATCCCGTCACGGTAAAAGATGCGGTCCGGCTGGACACTCTGATGACCGGTGAAGAAAAAAGCATTGAACTCGCAGAAAAAATCCTGCACCTAGCAGAGAACCACTGATCTTTTTTTTTAATTTGTCCGGGAAATGCCCCGTTTTTTTATGTCTATGCCGGCAAAAACGGTTACACAAGTATTTTAATCGATTATCATGATAACCTCTCCACTATAAGGGAAACGGAATGAAGAGGATTTTTGTTATTCTGGCAATAATACTGTGCGTTGTCGTATCCGGGTGTACATCTGTCCAGGTCCCTGCCGGTAAAGGCACGCTCCAGTTTCAAACATCACCGGAAGGCGCCCAGATTTATCTCGACAATGAGTATAAGGGCACGACACCAGGTACAGTATCCGGGGTATCCACCGGATCGCATTCCCTTGAATTCCGTTATTCCGGTTACCAGAACTGGAAAGCCGCCATTACCGTTCCGGCAGGGTCTTCCAGTTATTATGCAGCGCTGACACCGATCACTGCCAGCACCACCACTGCCGTTACACAGAGCCCCGGTACAACAGGTACACAGCCAGCGGTTGGAATCGACCGCTCTCTTCCTACTATAAACGTCTACGTCAGCCAGGAGACACTGATCCTCGGGAGCTCGCAGACATTCTATGGCACCTGCACGGGAAGCAATAAAGTAATTCTTATGATATACGGGCCCGGGAGTTATGTAAACGGGGTCACCATCGCAGAACCTGTGGTGAACGGGGATAACACCTGGAGTTATACGTGGAACAAGGGGACCTCCCTTATGTCCGGCACGTATACCGTTGTCGCCTATGACAGCCAGAAACTGGTATCGGACAAAAAAGTTTTCTCTGTAGTCGGCGGTGGGACAGTCAGTATTGTTACGCCAAACCCGGTAGTCAGCGTGGGTGACACTGCATCGTTTACCGGCATCTGTACAACCGGTTCAAAAAGCGTCACCCTCACTTTATACGGACCCGGACAATTCGCCAATGGCATGACCCTTGCCACCCTTACGCTCGCGGCGGACCAGACATGGTCGTATAAATACAAATTCGATACAACAAAACCCCTCGGATCGTATACCATATCAGTCCACGATGCACAAAACACTGCATCGGATTCCGTAACAATTAACCTCATGGTTTCTTCATAGCCCAAAAGTCAAAATTTTTTTTTATCATATATATCGCACAGGAACCGGAATTTCTCATAAACTGTCCCGAATTTTACCTGTTTGGGAGTAATATGGCGAATTAGTGATGCGATACCTATTTGAAGGATTTTATACAAACAGTGAACTAACGGGAGATCATCTATGGCGATCGTAAAAAAATTTCTCAACATATTCAAGTCGGGAAGCCAGGAGGAGGAAGAGGAAGCCCGGCTGCGGGCCCAGAAGGAACGCTATGAAAACTTCCTCAAGGCACTGACAAGCGGGGACCTCGATACCCGCTGGAATGCCGTCCGTTCGGTCGGCGATCTTGGGGAACCTTTCATCGAACCGCTCATCAACGGGCTTAAGGACGAATTCTGGATCATCCGGCGCGGTTCTGCCGATACGCTGGGCAAGATTGGGGTGCCTGCCGTTGTCCCGTTAATCGGGGCATTTGCCGATCCGGGCGAGGACGTCCGGCAGGAGACCATCCGGGCGCTACAGCTTATTGGCGAGCCCGCTGTTAACCCGCTTATCCAGTCACTCAAGCACAACCACCCGTTCATCCGCCGGGGATGCGTACAGGCTCTCGGAGTCAT
Organism: Methanoregula sp.; assembly: GCA_035353675.1. Classification (GTDB taxonomy): domain Archaea; phylum Halobacteriota; class Methanomicrobia; order Methanomicrobiales; family Methanospirillaceae; genus Methanoregula. The sequence goes on from DAOQAA010000054.1 coordinate 6,278, forward strand.
GGGCGAAGAACGTGCGGTGCCAAACCTTATCGAGACGTTAAAAGATACCGCCCCATGGGTCCGCCACGAAACTGCTGTCGCACTTGGCAGGATAGCTGACCCCCGTGCAGTCACCGCCCTTGTTGAGTGCCTCAATGATCCACAGGAACATGTCCGGATGGCCGCAATGGGGACCCTCTGCTCGCTTGGCGAGGCATCAATTTCACCGCTCATCCAGGCACTTGTCGATAAAAACGAGGATGTTTCCCGCAGGGCTGCACTGGCACTGGCGACCATTGGCGAACCCTCGGTTGAGCCGCTCATCCAGGCGCTTTCAGACCAGACCCCGGGTATCCGCAAGGAGTCCGCAGCGGTGCTTGGCCAGATTGGGAACACAAAGGCAATCCCCTCGCTTATCGAGAGGCTTTCAGATTCCGAGAGGGCTGTAAGGATCGAGGTAGTCAAGGCTCTTGCAGCGCTTGGTGTCCCGGCAATTGCCCCGCTGATGCAGGTGTTCCGTGAAGGCGATGTCCGGTCAAGGACTGCTGCAATGGAAGCGCTCTGGATGCTCGGCCAGCCGGCAACAACGCCGCTTATCATGGTCTTAAAGGACGACCAGAGCGATGTGCGGAAACGTGCGGCCCTCCTCCTCGGGGAGATTGGCGACCAGAAGGCTGCCGATCACCTCTCCGGCCTTTTAGCCGATGAGAACGTATCGGTCAGGCGCGAAGCGTTCGAAGCGCTGGAAATGATCAAGAAAAGAAATACCGAATAAATTTTTACTTTTTTTCCCACATTAAAATATTGATCAGACCCAGCCCATCGTCTTCCAGTGATCGTACTCGTGCGTCCACACGTCCTTGTTTGCGAGCACCAGCTGCTTCATGTGGGCTTTACGTTCCGCATAAGATTTCTGCTGGGCCGGGTCTTTCCAGTTCGTCTTTATGGCTTCGCAGAGTTTCCTGCCCAGTTCCTTTGCCTTCTTTTCCGCCGGAATAATCGCATCCGGGTTCCCCATGAAGTTTACGCCAACGACTCCGACCGTAGTTCCCCCCATCATCCTTATTGCCGAGTTCATGTACTCAGCGGTCTCTTCAGCCATTGCCCCGCCGGCAGTAGAGACGGCACAGCCGTACTTCCCGGTAAAATGCAGGCAGTGGACACTGTCTGCCATCCGGTCGAGCATCGCCTTGAGCTGCGCCGTAACCGAATTGATGTAGACCGGGGAACCAAGCACGATCCCGTCTGCATCGAGCAGTTTTTCATACAGCGCCGGCATGTCGTCATCGTGAATGCACTCGCCTTTTGCATAACAGGTCGTGCATGCGGTACAGTACTTGATCTTTAAAGCGCAGACATCGACAAATGTCACGTCTGCGCCGGATGCCCGTGCCCCTTCGAGCACGCCAAGGACAAGCCGGCGTGTCTGGCTCCAGTCACCCTTCGGACTTCCGTTGATACCGATGATCTTCATGGTACTTACCGTGTAGTGGTATGGCCGGAGCTTTATTAAATTGTGCAATACTAAACAGGTCACAGAAGTTTTGGATAACCAAATGCCGGGTTTTGAATTTTTTTTGATTTCTTCGGATATTACAAAAACAATCAGGTGGAGATTTTAACCATGCTTATCCGCGACATTACAACCTGCCCCCATGAACGGGTCATCGATAAATCCATCCTCTGCGAACTCCTGCACCCGGATAAAGTTAACGAAGCCCATGATTTGACCTGTAGTATTGCCCATGCCATCGTGCCGGCCAAAGAAGCGACACTTCCCCACATGCTTAAAAAAAGCACCGAACTCTATTACATACTCGAAGGGACCGGCACGATGCATATCGATGGGGAAACGGCCCCGGTCCGCCCCGGGCAGATCGTGCTCATCCCGCCCGGTACAAATCAGTTTATCCAGAACACCGGGAAATATGACCTTGTTTTCCTCTGCATAGTCTCGCCAAAATGGCAGGCTGCCGATGAAACACTTGCCAGGAAATAATCCGGGGATATCCCGGATTGCAGAAAAAATACAACAAATGTGCCGAGAAAATTATACGTTCATTGTCTCAACGTATGAGCATGAATTCTGAGGAAGACCCGGAGAATACGTTCATATCAAAGAACCGGCTCGAAGCGCTGGTAGACGGGGTGTTTGCATTTGCAATGACCCTGCTCGCCGTAAGCCTGAGCGTTCCTTCCATCCCGAAATCAGAGGCTGCGACAGAACTCCCGGTATACATGAACTCGATGTTCCCGGAGTTCTTAAGTTTTGTAATCGCGTTTTTTATTCTCGCAAGTTTCTGGATCGTCCACCACGAACACTTCCACTTCCTCCATTCGGTCAACAAATTTCTTCTCTGGCTCAATATCCTGATCCTGATTTTTGTCGTACTGGTGCCGTTTTCGACCAACTTGTCCGGGGATTATGCGCATGTCCAGATCGCAAGCATCGTATTCCATGTCAATATGCTTGTCCTCGGCCTTTTGTTCTTTATCCAGTGGCAGTATATCATCCGCAGTCCCTCTCTTTTAAACGGGATTGTTCACCCGAACCGGGCGCTGGATTCTACACTGTACCGGTCAAGTATAGTTATTGCTGCCATTACAGGAATTATTCTGACCTTTTTTATGCCGTCATACTCGATGTTCTCATATCTTTTTGTCCCACTCATTATCCGGATAAGCCTGTGGATTTGCCTGCCCCGTACCCGGCCTTTCAAATCAGGGCAGGCAAAGAACGAGTGATGGAACGAGTGATGGATTACCCTTCAAATTTTCTTACGGTTATTATTTTTTCTGCGGACAAACCCGGCAGAAGGTAACGTTTCTTGTAAGATTACAAAGGATGGGTAGCCCCCTCACTAAAAAAATCCAGGATCCTCCTGCCCCCCTTTCCCATTATCAAGGAGCAATGATGGAGTCCCCCTCCTCTGTTGGTATTGGGAGGGGGTCACCTTTCATGCTATAAGGAGGGGGTGTCTCTTAGGGTAACGTGGATCAAGGGTAACCCCCCCACCCCCTCTTTATGTTCTGACGCAATGCATGACACCCCCACAAATATCGGTATCGTGCGGGGGTGGCCCGTTTTAAAAAAAATTGTTTTAACATGACACGTCTGGTTGAAACGGACAGAAACGTATCTGGTATAAACCGAAAAAAAAGCATTTTGCAATCCACTGCGGGATCCCTGCAAAGCTAAAAATTCGATTAAAAAAAAGGACTGGTCAGAACCAGTAATTCTTTACAAACACTTTTGATTTTTCAACCCGCGGCGTCAAATGGCCGAGAACCAGCGGGCAGATAATAATTGTTACAATAATGTTTCCTATCAGCCACGTTCCAAACACGGGCATGATGTTAGACCAGTTGTTCCCTGCAATTGCAAGAGCAACAGAACCCCATGCCGCCCCGATGACGTTGCCAAGGACTACTCCCCATAGGACGAGATGGAACAGGTCACGCCCGGATTCCATGCCGACACGGACGTCAAATATCCGGAATGCAATCAGAGGAATGACGACCTGCAGGAAGGTTGCAAGGGCAAAGTACAGCGACGTGGTAATTGACATCCCGGAAAGGAGACCAGTACCGATGAAACTGCCGACATACGCGGAGAGTGCCCCATACATCCCGAACCAGAGGGTAAAGACGAGCATGAACGCTGCGGCAAAAAAGAGCATCGAGACTCCGGCGGGCAGGCCCGGGCAAATCAGACGGGAGAACTGAACGGAAAGCCACGACAGCACAGTGTTAATCAAGATAAGCCCGATCACAAGGATGAGGAATGAATAAGTCGGACGCCTGATATTCTTCATACAGTAATCACTACCCCCATATTATACGCCGTCCTAGATAGTATTTATCCCCCCATTACACTGAAATCCGGGGTGCTCTATAAAGCAGATACTTAAAAGAGGGCGCTAACAGACAGAGAATTTTATGGCAGGAGGCCGTAAAACTAGGTATTGCCGGGGAATGTGCTGACCATGATTGTAACAGGAATTGATCCCGGGCTTGCACGGCTTGGGTACGGCGTTATCAGGGTTGACCGGGGTACTGCCGTCCCGGTCTGCTACGGCTGTATCGAGACCCCCTCCGGGACACGGCCGGCAGAACGACTGCTTGAGATCTATACAAACCTCCAGTCCCTCTTCGACCGCTATCCCCCTGATGCTATCGCGATGGAAAAACTCTTTTTTTCAAAAAATATCACATCAGCGATGGGCGTGAGTGAAGTCCGGGGAGTTGTCCTTCTCGCAGCAGAACAACGGAAGATCCCCATAACAGAGTACACGCCAAACCAGGTAAAGCAGGCAATCACCGGGTCGGGCAGGGCGGACAAGGTGCAGGTGCAGCAGATGATAACACGGCTCCTCCACCTTGACGAGATCCCAAAACCGGATGATGCCGCGGACGGCCTTTCGATTGCCTTATGTCATATCCACGTCATGAGATAAGTAG